>JAAZKT010000129.1 GCA_012799695.1 Clostridiaceae bacterium | reverse complement strand
TGCCGAGAAAACGTGCTGCACTTAAGACAGGTATCGTCGCCGTGAGCCCTTGATTTCCGCTCCCGGAATTGCTCATAACGGGAAGCGACACGCCGACCATCCTCGCATCGGTCGCGGCGGCTGTCCATGCGGCGCAATAATCAGATAAAGAACAACACTCTACGTCAGGGACATCCTTTCCGCCTCGGCACGCTTTCGCTATAGAGCGTCCGACTTCGAGTCCATATGAACCTAACATCCCTTCAACGGCAATCTTGTCATTCAGCTCGATCGTCTGTCGAACAAGGTCTAACTTATCGACATCCACCGTCGTCGCGAAATCCCAAATATCGCGCAAATCATCAACGGTAATCGAGTCAGTCAATTCCTGGACTTGACTCGTGTCATTCAAAAAAGTTTGGACGCCATCGCGTTCCAGTTCCATTACGAGATCATGTTTCCATGCCACGACCGCCCGTCCACAATGATCTTTCGTACGGACTGTGACATCGATGTACAAAGAAGGCGCTCCCCTCGGAGCGAGATCGAGCGAAACCTTGCCCTCAGCACAAAGCTTGCGAGCCGTGACAATGTCCTCTTCACCGATACTTTGAAGAACTTGCAGATCGAGAGAAGGGTCGCCTCCGACGGCACCGAGGGCGGCAGCCATTGCCGCGCCCATGTCATTTGTTCCCGGAATAAAAACGCTCATCGCATTTTTGTAGATGTTGACACTTGCCTGCAACTCAATTGATTCGACCGGATCGTCGTATCCCGCTTCTTTTCGCGCCAGCGCGGCAGCAAACGCGACGGATACCGGCTCCGTACAACCGAGTGCGATAACGAGTTCTTCTTCCAATTGTTGAAGGTAATATTCCTGATTCATGCCATCCCACCTCAAAAGATCGCCCTGCTTCAATATTTAGAGACCGCAGCATCGCTACTATCTCATCATACCTTTTTATTCCCACCTTTGCCTAAGATCGAGCTGTTCAATTTCAATGAATTCTTGTAAAGTCTTCGTCACGGACACGCCAAGTGTCATGGCAGGTCTCTTTAGCGGTGCAACGTTCACATCACGGAATCGGAAAGTCGCCGCCTGTATCGGAGCGAAAACAAATCATCGCATCAGTGATTTATACAGCGAGAATGCCCTTCCCAGATCCTCAAGAAGAATGCTCTCGTTCTCGCGATGAACATCGGAGAGATCCCCCGGGCCGATGATCACCGGCGTCAACCCCGCTTCACGCAATACGTTGGCATCCGTGCTACCGGAAAACGTTGTCTCATAAAAAGCGCCCAAGGAATGAATTCTCAATACGAGACGATGGTTCGAAGCCGTCGTCCAGGGTTCTCTTTTATCTTCGACCGAGAATTCCGTCTTCACATGATGAACCCTTTCGATCTCATCGAGCATGCGCTTCAGACGCGCAATCTCATGGTCGCAAGAACTCGTCGGCATGATACGGCAATCAAGGCGTAGCCGGCAGACGTCGGGAATGATATCCGGCTCAACGCCCGCATGAATCGAGAGGGGTTGCCAGTATGACGTAGGGGGCGACACGTCGACATTCAACGTCCGAAGAGAGCGGATGATATCAGCGGCAATGTCAATCGCATTGACGCCGACGCCGGGACGTGAACCGTGTGCCGTTTTACCTCGGATAACAAGCTCACCGAATGTCCGACCGCGTGAGGACCGGCAGAGCGTCATTCCCGTCGGCTCACAGACGACAAGGTCGGACAGTTTATTCATAAGAGGATGTTCGAGAAGTGCACGCGATCCGTGCATGGCGTCTTCCTCATCACATGTCACGAGAAAATGTACGGTACGGCTCGGAGGAATCGAGGAGCGGGCATATTCGCTCATCGCGAACAGAACACATGCGAGCCCGCCTTTCATATCGGCAGCACCGCGACCGACCAACCTGTCATCCTGAACAACAGGATCGTAAGGGTCTGTCTCCCAGCGGGACCGCTCATCACTCGATACGGGGACAACATCCATATGACCGGTGAAAGCCAGCGGATCATTTTCTTTTGCGCCCGGTAGAGTAATGATTAAATTCGCGCGATTAGATGTAACCGGAACACGTTCGACGTGAAGATTGTTTTTCTCGCAATATTGAATCAAATATTGCTCGACAAGAACTTCGCGACCGGGCGGGTTTTCGCTCGGCAAGCGAATAAGGTCAGATGCCAAGTTGATTAATTTTTCACGCCGCTCAGCGCTTAAAATGAACGGGGATGAACCGGCTTTCTTGTGTTCAATCGCAGTCTCTGTTTCGTTCGACTCTTTCATGCAATCAGTTAGTTCGGATTGACACCGTCCCAGAGCGCCTCTTCAACGGGATTCAGTTGTTCACGGCATCGAGGGCAGTCGAGCGAAGCGATGTGTCCGCGCTTGACGTGCGACATCCGTTCTCCACATTCGAGGCAATAGTACATGGCGGAAAGCGTGTGATCTTCTGTGATAAGACGCACGCGTCTCTTCACGTCGAGTGTTCCGCAGGAACGACAACGGTATAATTCGCGCGAAAAATCGATCTCACAGTCATCGCGTTGCACGAGGTCGATCGCGATCAACGGGTCTACTTTGCCGCTACGAATCTCTTCCACAATCTCCTTGAACATGAAGCGATCTTCGCCGCTTCGACCGAGATAGTACGTATCATTAAAGTCACAGTGTGGACATGCCAGTGTATAGGCGATACGCCACGGGAGGCGAGAAGGTTTGAACGAAGCGACGTTGATTTTTGTGTCCTCGATGGGAGCATCGATCTCGATGAATAGCATACTGTAGTTTCGGTCATCACCCTTAATAGTCGTCGTCACCAACGAAATGGCGACATCGTCACCCTTCTTCTTTTTACTAGTTCCGGGAATATTGTCAAGCAATATGGCGCGCCACGTCCCGTTGTTTGCAGGCACCAGATCGGTGATACGAACGAATTCAACTGACATGGCATCGACGGGAAGCGGCTCGGGCTCGCCTTCGACCTCGACATCTTTCGCCCTGATACCGTCTTTTTCCGCCTGTTCATAGGCTGCTGCGAGAACTTCCAGATATTGCTCGACACTTTCATTAAAAGTTGACTCCAGCTTCTTTTCGTCTACGATCCACGCCGCCTTCAGGATTGCGGGACGAAGGGGATCGCGAAGATGGTCGATCTGGCGAAGCGCGAGAGTGCTACGTCGGAGGGCATCGGATTCATGAAACTTAAGAACGCCCTGAACGAAAGGATGTTTCTCCAATTCTTCAGACGGTTTAACAATGCGCACCAACATCGTCGGCAACATCCAAGCTTGAGCGACAAGCACCTGATCGCCGTCAAAATACTTATACGAACCGTCCTCTTCATCACAGATGCCGAGAAAAGCGACGCGCATCGTATCATCCAAAAATGCATATCCGAGATAGCCCGTATCGCTCTCGGGCAACGACTCCATGCCTGTGAGAGTACAAAGCTTTTTATCCGGAGAAATTACAAGGAATTTCTCATCAAGTTGCCAGAATTCGGAAGTTTTAAGCATATGGCGTTTCAGGCGTTTGGCATTCAATTTTTTCATCAGTTCACTCCTCGACAGACAAAGCATAAAAAAGGCGGACACAAATTCGATCCGATAATCAATTTAGTTTTTACAGCCAAAAAGGCACCTGACCCTGTTGCTTTCAAAGAACAGAAATCGATCAGGTTGCCTCAGTCGCTTTTAGAACACTTTTATTATATATGACTTCTTTTCGTCGCGCAGTAAGTAAATGCACGAAAACACACATAAGACTGCGCCATAACGTGTCATCGACCTTTAAACGGTAGCGCTTTCTCTTTATTGACAAAAGCGCGCATCGCGTTTTTCTGATCTTCAGTATCAAAACATTGACTGAAATACTCCGTCTCAATCGCAAGTCCATCGGAAAGCGTGCAGCAAAGTCCTTCATAGATCGCCCGCTTTGCGTTCCGGATAGCGACGGGCGCTTTGCCTGCGATAGTGCTCGCGATCTCCATCGCACGATCGAGAAGCGTCTCGACATCCGTGATCTCGGCGACAATTCCGAGCGCCAACGCTTGCTCGGCGTTGAGGCGTCTGCCCGTGAAAATCAAGTCACAAGCGACCATCGGGCCGACGAGGCGCGAGAGCCGCTGTGTTCCGCCAAAGCCGGGAGTGATGCCGAGACCCGTCTCCGGGAAAGCGAATCGGGCTTTCGCGGAGGCGATGATCAGGTCACATGCGAGAGCCAGTTCAAAACCGCCGCCAAGGGCGAAACCGTTCACGGCAGCGATTGTCGGCATTGGGAACGATGAGAGTTTTTTGATCGTCTCGTGTCCTACGTGTGCGAAGGACGCCGCTTCCTCCCGCGTCAACTCCGCCATCTCGCCGATATCCGCACCGGCGACGAAAGCGCGATCACCGGCTCCCGTGACGACAAGCGCTCTTAAGTCGCGATCTCTCGCAAGTACGTCAAGCGCATCCGCCAGCTCTTTGAGGACTGCCGTGTTCAACGCGTTCAGCCCCTCCGGTCTGTCGATCGTAAGAAGTGCGACGGTTTCTTTCTTTTCAACTTTTACTAACTCCATGTTTTTCTCCTATCCAGAGCCGGTTGACATTGCGGAAATAACTCATTCGCGACTGACACCGCGATCATGCAAGTAATCTAGAAATAAATATATGTATTACCCTTAATTAACTACGCGCGCTCAACGATCGTCGCTACGCCCTGTCCGCCACCGATACAAAGCGACGCGAGACCGCGTTTTGCATCGCGCCTTTTCATCTCGTACAACAAGGTGACGAGAATGCGGGCACCGGAGGCGCCGATCGGGTGTCCGATGGCGATGGCGCCGCCGTTGACGTTGACTTTATCCTGATCGACGTCAAGTTCACGTACAACAGCGACAGCCTGAGCGGCAAATGCCTCGTTGTATTCAAACAGATCGATCTCGTCGAGCGTCAACCCCGTGCGTTCCAGGATCGCTTTCGTCGCATAGTACGGCCCCATACCCATATAGGCGGGATCGAGCCCTACCGATACGCCCGCTCTGATGGTGGCGAGAGGCTCAATGCCGAGTTCGTCGGCCTTGTCGCGACTCATGACGACAAGTGCCGCTGCGCCGTCGTTGATGCCCGACGCGTTGCCGGCAGTCACCGTTCCGTCCTTTTTGAAGGCGGAACGCAGTCTCTCAAACCCTTCGATGGTCGAATCGGGACGCGGATGCTCATCCACATCGAAATCGAACTCGCGCCGCCGTTCTTTGATATGTACGGCGACAATTTCGTCCTTAAAGCGACCGTTCTCGATCGCATCCTTTACTTTCAATTGGCTTGACAAGGCGAATGCATCTTGGTCTTCGCGGGAAATCCCATACTTCTCCGCCACGTTCTCCGCCGTGACACCCATATGATAATCGCCGAAAATATCCCAAAGGCCGTCCTTGAGCATGCTGTCTTCGAGTGAACCGTGCCCCATCCTGTAGCCGAATCGCGCCTTGTCGAGCAAGAACGGTGCGGCCGACATATTTTCCATGCCTCCGGCGATAACGACGTCAGCTTCACCGCTACGGATCAGCGATGCTGCCAAGTTCACTGCCTTCAGACCAGAACCGCAGACATTGTTGATCGTCGTCGCGGGTACGCTAGAAGGCACACCGGCTGCGACAGCGGATTGCCGCGCGACGTTCTGTCCTTGACCGGCAGCCAGTACACAGCCCATCAAGACTTCATCGACCACGTCGCCTTCGATTCCCGCGCGCGCCAAAGCCTCACGCATCACAACCTCACCGAGTTTCACGACAGGTACCGACGCGAGCGTCCCGCCAAAACTACCGACTGCCGTACGGCAGGCACTTACAATCACAACTTCTTTCATTTTCAGTCATCCATTCCCTTACTTCTTGTATTGATAGAATCCTTCACCCGATTTCCTGCCGAGTTTGCCGGCACGCACAAGGCGTCTCAACATGAGACTCGGCCTGTATTTCGGGTCACCCGTCTCGCTGTACAGAACTTCCATAATCGCCAACACGATGTCGACACCGACGAAGTCGGCGAGCTCGAGCGGTCCCATCGGATGATTCGCCCCCAGCTTCATCGCCTGATCGATATCCTCGCGACTTGCAACGCCGCAATCTAACAGCTCGACCGCCTCGTTGATCATCGGAATCAGGATACGGTTGACGATAAACCCCGGACTTTCACGGCAGATGACGGGTTCTTTACCGATCGAGCGAACAAGGTCGAGCGCGACTTCCAGCGTCTCCTCGCTCGTCGCATCGCCGCGGATAATCTCGACGAGTTTCATCACAGGCGCCGGATTGAAGAAATGAATGCCGAGAAACTGCTCCTCGTGTTGAAGACCGCTCGCCATCTCCGTTATGGAGAGCGAAGAGGTGTTGCTGCCGAACAGGCAATCGGGAGCGCAAATGGCGTCGAGCGCTTTGAGAAGTTCGCGTTTGGCGATCATATCCTCGAAAATCGCCTCCAGAACGAGCGTTGCGTCGGATGCATCGTTCAAATCGACGGAGCGCGAGAGGCGCCGGAGTGCCGCATCGACTTCTTCCGCCGTCATCCGCCCTCTCTCTTCCTGTTTTCTCAGTTGTTTTTCGATCATGGCATACCCGCGATCGACGAGCTCCATCGTCCGGTCAAACATGACGACCTCGTAACCGCTGACCGCAAACGTCTGCGCGATCCCTGCTCCCATCGTGCCGCAACCGGCCAAAAACACTTTCATATTCTATCCCTTTCTGTTTCGGTCAAAATGTATCTCGAACACGTCTATCATTACTTTGCTTTGTGTGACGCTAGGTTCTTCTCCCGGATGCCGTCACCCATCAATTGCACAGGGTCTCGGTCGGGCAAATGCTCTAGAACACGAGCTCGGATGCCATCGTCTCCGCTTCGGACGCCTCCAAGAGCGGTAAAAGCGATTCGAAGAAATCCAGAATCTCCGGATTTTGAAGCGCGTCGCGGTTCGTCACTTTGCGCCGATGCAAAATATTCGTCACGGCGCCCTCTACTATTTTACCGTTCAACGTCTTCGGAATGTCTTTTGTCTCCATTATAAGCTTCGGGACGTGACGAGGCGAAGCGTTCAGGCGAAGTTCCGCGCGAATACGCTTAGCGACATCTGCCGTCAAGACCTCACCCTCTTTCATCTGAACGAACAAGATGACTCGCTCGTCGTCTTCATATTGTTGCCCGACAGCCAACGAATCCTGCACCTCATCGACTTTTTGAACTTGCGCATAGATCTCCGATGTGCCGATACGCACGCCGGACGGTTTCAGGATGGAATCGGAACGACCGTAAAAAGTGACGCCACCCGTATCGGAGTGTATTTCAATGTAATCGCCATGACGCCATGCGCCGGGAAACACATCAAAATACGCATCGTGATATTTCTGTCCGTCTGCGTCATCCCAGAAATAGATCGGCATGGACGGGATCGGGAAGGTGCAGACGAGTTCACCCTGCTCATCGTATATGGTCTCACCCTTGCCGTTGAACGCTTTGACCGGTTCGCCGAGTCCGATGCACTGAAGCTCGTTGCTGTAAACGGGCTCCAAAGGATTGCCGAGACAGAAACACCCGTTGATGTCGGTGCCGCCCGCAATCGAACAGAAATGCAGATCGCGCTTAATCGAGTCATAGACATACTTGAAGCCTGCGTCGGAGAGAGCGGAACCTGTCTGCGAGATGTTGCGAATGTGTGAGAGATCGGCATGGTCTTTCGGCACGAACCCTTCCGCCATGAGCGCATGGATGTAACTTGCCGAAAGCCCGAAGAGCGTCACCTTCTCCTCTTCGAGAATTTTCCAAATCGCCGATGTGTCGGGGTAAGAGGGATTGCCGTCGAACAGGACGAGCGAACACCCTGTCCCGAGCGCGGCGAGCATCCAGTTCCACATCATCCACGAGCACGTCGTGATATATAGCATGCGGTCTTTTTCCGTCACATCGTGGTGCAGCGCGATTTCCTTGAGCTGATTGATGAGGAGTCCCGCCTGTGATTGCACCATGCATTTCGGTTTCCCCGTCGTCCCCGAAGAGAACATCACGACGAGAGGGTGCGAAGCGGGCAGTTGTTCATATACAAACGATTCCGGCGCGTCTGCGGCGAGGTATTCGTTCCAACCGACGCCGTTCGGCACCTCTCGAATTAGGTCGCGGTCGCCGGCATAATGGGCAAAGACGACGCGCTCCACACTGGGAATACCTGCAGCCACTTCGGTGGCGCGTTCCGTCACATCGAAAGGACGACCTTTGTATGTGTAACCGTCCACGGTAAAAAGGATCTTCGGCTCGATTTGTCCAAGTCGGTCGATCGCCGCGGTAGGTCCGATATCCGTGGCGCAGGAACACCAGACGGCTCCGATCGCGGATGCTGCCAACATCGCGATGATTGTCTCCGGCATATTGGGCATATACGCGGCAACGGTATCCCCGGGCGCGATCCCTTCCCCTCGCATGGTCGTGGCGAGACGTTCGATCGCGTCACGGAGTTCTCGCCAAGTGAGTGTTCGGCGCGTGTGGTTTTCACCTCTGAAAATGATGGCGATCTCATCACTTCGCCGGTCGCGGAGCATGTTCTCCGCATAGTTCAGTTTTGCGCCGGGAAACCACTCTGCCCCCGGGAATTTCGACAAGTCGTCGACGACCGCGTCGTAGTGGCACGATGTGATGATGTCGAAGAAAAACCACAGCTCATCCCAGAACAATTCCGGGTTATCGATGCTCCATTGATGAAGTTCGCGATAGCCGGAAAAAGTCAAGCCAAACCGCTCTTCCAACTGCGTCATAAAAGACTTCATTTCCGACGCATTGATGCGAGCCTCACTCGGTCGCCACAATATCTCCCTCACTATTCCTACTCCTTCTCTTTTCTATACACCATCCACGGAAACAAAGTGCTTCTCTATCCGGTGCACTCTACCTTGTTACTCGTTTCGTTCCGGTCATGTAGGCGTTGAGTTCCTCTCCGCCCGTCGTCTCTTGTCAAGCTCCGTAACAAAATAACTGGCTACATCATCTGCATATTTGCCGAGACCGAATCCCGCATCACAACCGAGTTCCTTCGCCAGCTCGTGCGTCACGCGCGGGCCTCCGAGGATGAGCAGAAAGCGCTCTCGCACCGATTCAGCTTCCAACAACTCGACGAGCTCCGTCACGTTTTGGATGTGAACGTCCTTTTGCGTCACCGTCTGCGAGACGAGCATTACATCTGCATCAAACGCGATCGCTTCGCGAATGAACTCTTCGTTCGGCACTTGACTTCCGAGATTGAGCGTTTCGATCATGTCGTAGCGCTCCAACCCGAAATGACCGGCGTAACCCTTCATATTCATGATTGCGTCGATTCCGACCGTATGCGCATCGGTTCCGGTGCTCGCTCCGATCACTTTAATTTTGCGCCCGAACCGCTCGCGTATCATGGCGTCCGTCTCCTCCATGCTCATAACGTGCACATCGACCGTTTGGACTTTAATCTTCGAATAATCGATTCCCTTTTCGTGCGACCCATAGGCGACAAAAAACGTGAAACCCTCGTCAAGCGCTTCATGCCACGCGATCAACGGATCCGCCAATCCCATGGAAAGCATGATTTCTCTTGCGGCTTCGACAGCACGATCGCTATCGGGCACGGGCAACGTGAAACTCACCTGAACGCGACCGTCATTCATCGTGTCACCGTAAGGTTTCACTCGGTGTTCAGTCGACATCGCGTTTTCTCCCTCATGTTCCGGTATCCGATGTTTCATATCACTTTTACTCCCCTCGTTGCTCCGTCATAAACAAGTCGACGAAAGGGTTGTCGTAGCGTTCACCTTTCGCGATGACGCCGTCGAGCCCCTTTCCACCTGTAGAGCGCCGCTTGATGCCGGCGAACAGCCCCGTCTCAAGCGCATGAAAGAGTCCGTCGACGCGAATATTCTCCAGAAATTCCAGCGCTTCACTTAAGACTTGATCAGCGCGTCGCTCCATCAGGCCGCCTTCCTTGTATTCAATTTCCGATGAGAAATCGGCCATCGCGCGCTTGATGTATCGCGCGTTCTCAATCGCCAACGCGCGATCAGACATGTGCGGCGTATGAATCGCTTCCGTCATCATGCCGAGCAGGAGAAAGCGCTGATCCGTCAAGACCGTCACGGCATTGAACAGCGCATCCTGAATATGCCCCCTGAAAATATTGCCTGTCATATATTTCGTCGGCGGCATATATTTGAGAGGCGCTTTAGGGAATATCTGTCGTGCCATTTGCGCCTGTGCGAGCTCAAAGACGAAAGAGTTTGTCAGTTCGGGATTCATTTCAAAGGCGTGTCCGAGACCCATCTGCTCTTCCGCCATCCCGGCGCGTAGCGCGAATTGCTCATTGATAAGCTGCGAAGCGAGCACCGTGTGCGCCGCCTCCCACGCGTCCGCTGTCGTCAGGTAATTGTCTTCGCCCGTATTGATGATGATGCCGGCGGCTCCGTTTACCATGCGAGAAAAGCTCTGGTCGATGAGCGTGCGCTGCATATTGATGTCGCGGAACAGAATCCCGTATAGCGCGTCATTCAGCATGACGTCGAGACGCTCGAAGGCTCCCATGACCGCGATCTCGGGCATACAGAGACCCGAGCAGTAATTACACAGTCGCACATAACGACCGAGCTCGTCGCCGACTTCATCGAGCGCCGCGCGCATCAGCCGAAAGTTCTCCTGCGTCGCCATCGTCCCGCCAAAACCTTCCGTCGTCGCGCCATAGGGCACGTAATCGAGCAGACTTTGCCCCGTCGTCCTAATCACTGCGATCACGTCTGCGCCTTGGCGTGCGGCTGCCTTCGCCTGCACGATGTCCTCATAGATGTTACCGGTCGCCACGATGGCGTAGAGAAGCGGACTCGGCCGCTCACCGAATTGCTCTATCTTATCGTTGCGGAATCTCTTGTTGTTTCGTATGCGGTCGAGCGCTTTTTCCGCCTGTTCTCTCGCCCAGAGCGAGCAGGCGTAGGGGTCGGCTTGTTCCAAACGTGTGAGATCGATATCACCCGCAGCGATCCCTTCGGCGAGTTCCTGCTGAGACAGACCGGACGTCAGAACGCCTTGAGCGAGCCAGTAGGCGACACCTTCGCCCAAGACATTTTTGTCTTTTAAGTGGTCGACGACGACATTGGAGAGCGGAACGTCGAACGCGTCGACACCGTCGATCCCGAACAGGCGTGCGATGGACCGCTCGACCGTCACCGTCGTGAACCGACCGAGTTGGTCGTTGACATCGTCGGCAATAGCGGAAGAAGCTTCCCGCGCTTTCGCCACCTTATCCCAATCAATTCTCAATTCCGCCATGGGTTCCCCCTATCACTTTGCAATGTTCGCTCTTCCCTTGTTGTAGCCTCGCTTTTCCTTACATGTCGTCGATGAATGCGAGAATATCTCCGTCCAACCCGAGAAGTTCCGCGATGCGAATCGCATCGGTCGGGACAGACGCATCCCCCTCAACGCGTTCGATGCGATAATCCATCAAAGCCTCGATCCTTCGGATGGCATCGCGATCCGACTCGGGAATGCCTTCCGACGCGATGACATCCAGCGCTTCCGACTGAATCCCGCGAATCCTCACGTGCGCGATACCGTCGCCGGCGGGAACGCGGTAGTGCGTCGAGATAACAAACGATCCCTGTTGTTTGCCGTAAAACCGAGCCAACGCTCCGACGAGAGCCGTCGCCTCTTCGGGATTCGTACCGCGACACGGCTCGTCCATCACGACAAGTCCACGTTCCTTTCGAGCCCGGGAGGCGTCATCGCGAATCCTTACGATCTCATTGCCAAAAGTGGACAAACCGCGCTTTGTCGTATCGAGATGGTCGGAGCTGTAACTGATAAAGTCGTAAAGAGGCGTCGCCGACGCTGTAGCGGACGGGTAATATCCGAGTTGTATAAGAACGAGCGCCAAGGTCATCGATTTCAGGGCGACTGATTTGCCGCCCATATTCGGACCCGACAGAACGGTTGTTCCCGGCGGAAGCGAGACAGATTGTCGGACAAAGGTCGCGTCCCTCTTTCGCAGATCCTCCTTTATGACAGGGTGACTCATATTCTCGAGCGTTGCCGAATCGCCCTCGCCAAGAAGTGACGGTTTCCCTGCACCCCATTCATCCGCCAACACGGCACGTGCGAGACGAAAGTCGAGAACGCCGACAGCCGAAAAGTTTGCCTTCAACGCATCAAGATAGGCCGCCAAAGCATCCGTCAATCGAGCTCGAACAACCGCCTCTTCACGCTCTTCCTCCGCGACGAGCGATGCCCTTTCCGCAAGCAACGATTCACGCTGAGACGAATCTCCCGATTCCATTTGCCGTTCTACGGAAAAGCGCCGTCTTCGCAACTCCACTAAACGTGGCGAGTATTCATCGTATAGATAAAACCCGCTCGTTTTTCGATCTCCCGGGTCGAGTAACGCTTCAGCCTCCGGCATAGCGGTCACTTCGACCGATGCCGCGTGGAGTAGCGGCTCCATCGCCGATAATTCGCGGAAAAGCTGTAATGCCTGCTTGATCTCGAAAAGTTCCGTCACTTCGAGCGGGCGCCTTTTTTCAAGTCCTGAAAGTGTTCCGACCAAATCGCGAAATCTTCCGAGCGTTACCGCGGCGCGTCTCACATCTGTTGGATGTTCGTGGAGAAACACGATGAGCAACTCGATCGCATCGAATTCTCTTGCGAGCGCCGATCGGTCGGATGGTGCGTAGAATGCACGCTTCGCCTTCAACCGACGACCTTGAGGCGAATAACAGCGACATGCATCAAGCACCTGCGGTAGTCCCAGTCTCTCTTCGTCATGGCGGCTAATGATCAGCATGATTCACCTTCCACATTTTCTTAGAGTCCGTCAAACGAACGACGGACCAAGTTCACATACGGGGACGTCCACGACGGACATGATCGCCTCCAGTATGTCTTCACGTTCGACGATCGTCCCGTCTCGACGCATCGGGTTGACGCAGATGAGCGGAAGTGACAAGTCCGACAGGACGGCAAATTCGACCGATCGCTGTCTCAGCTGTCGCACCGCCTTGTCGCTGAGAAAAAATCGCGTCCCGTCTTCGGCGACGAGCGTCATACCGACAAAAGCGCTGTCGGACAGCAGATATTCCAACACATTGTCGGTAATTGCCCCTCTCAACAAAAGTGCCGTATCGTCTTTTCTGAATTCATCGGCGATCGTTTTCCCTTCTCCAATGACAGAAGCTAGCGGCAGCGACCTCGCCCGTATCGTCTTCCCGGTCGTATCACCCTGCGACAGAAAAATAGCGCGGTGATCCGGAAACTTCTCCATCACCTCGGAGAAGATCTTATTCTCCTTTTCCTCCACGGATGGCAGGGTAAGGAACAAAACTTGTCGCGCCGTCTCTATGGCGAGTTCTTCAAGTGACGGCGCATTGGCCGCCCCGGCGACGAGAATGACCGACTCCGTCAATCCTCCTCCGGCAGGCGATTTTCTTGACAAAGCGCCGTCGACGATGAAAAGACAATCTTCTTCTATTTCGCGGCAATATCGTTCACACGTTGCCACTTCGCGAGCGATGGAAGGGCCTGCCAATTCAACGTAACCATTCGTTCGCATACGGCCGATCGCTATTTCGCCGGTCGCCGTATGAATTCCCGTCAGAACGAGTATCTCGATCACGGCATCACATTTGTCAAGCGAACCGCAAGCAGTCGCGAGCAACGCGCCCTCCGTGAGATAGATGCGGGGCTTCGCGCCTCCGGTAACAATATCTTCG
>JAAZKT010000100.1 GCA_012799695.1 Clostridiaceae bacterium | reverse complement strand
GATGTACGAACGAAGACAACTACATTTTCCAGAAATTTATACGCGCGGCGATCGGCACGAACAACGTCGATCACTGCGCACGAACTTGACACGCACCTACCGTTGCAGGTCTTGCAACCACGCTTGGCAGCGGAGCCATGACAAACTCCGTAAACGAAATACTCGACGCCGAACTGCTCTTCGTCATCGGATCCAATACGACGGAAGCGCATCCGATCATCGGGAACAAAATGAAACAAGCCGTCCGGAACGGAACGAAGCTCATCGTCGTCGACCCTCGCATGACGGAACTGGCGGCGATGGCAGATCTCCATCTGCCTCTCCGTTCAGGAAGCGACGCCGCATTGATCAACGGATTGATGCACATCATTCTCCGCGAAGGCTGGGAGGATCGCGCGTACATTGAGGCGCGAACAGATGGATTCGAAGCCGTTCAGGAGCTCGTCAAAAACTACACGCCGGAGGTCGTCTCCGCGATTACCGATATTCCCGAGGACGACCTTTACGAAGCGGCGAAGCTCTATGCGAAACATCGCAAGGCGGGGATTTTCTACACGCTCGGCATCACGGAACATACGTCGGGCACGTCGAACGTCATGAATTTGGCGAACCTTGCGCTGATCACCGGGCACGTAGGCATCGAAAGCGCGGGGATTAACCCGCTCCGCGGACAGAACAACGTGCAGGGTGCCTGTGATATGGGCGCGCTTCCGGATGTCTATCCCGGATACCAAAAAGTCACCGATCCGGCTTCTATCGCCCGTTTCTCCGAGGTATGGGGCGTTTCTGTGAGCGAAAAGCTCGGACTGCGCATCCCGGAGATGCTTGATGGCGCCGTCGCGGGAAATATCAGAGCCATGTACGTCATGGGAGAAGACCCCGTACTCACTGACCCCGACGCCAACCACGTCAAAAAGGCGTTCGAGGCGATGGAGTTCGTCGTCGTCCAAGAGCTCTTCATGTCGGAGACGGCAAAGTTCGCCGACGTCATTCTCCCCGCCGCCTGCTATGCAGAGAAAGACGGCACATTCACCGCTTCGGAACGACGTGTCCAACGTGTGCGTAAGGCGGTTGAACCCCCTGGACAGGCAAAACAGGATTGGGAGATCATCGTCGCGATCGCCGAGAAAATGGGCGCCGAAGGATTCGATTTCCTCAACTCCGAGGAAATCTTTGAAGAAATCCGACGCGTCACGCCTCAATACGCCGGCATGACATACGAGCGTTTAGAAAAAGAACGAGGGCTTCAGTGGCCGTGTCCCACGTTGGATCATCCGGGCACAAAGTACCTCCACAAGGGTACGTTCCCGCGCGGCAAAGCGACGATGGTTCCTGTCGAATACAAAGGACCGGCGGAACACGTCTGTGACGAGTACCCGATCCTGCTGATCACGGGACGCAAGCTCGGCCACTACAACGTGACGACGCGTTATTCGGAACTGCTCGACTCGATCAACCCGTTCGAAGAAGCCGAGATCAATCCGCGCGAAGCGGAAGCACTGGGACTCTCCGAGCACGACACGATCCGCGTGACAAGTCGACGCGGGAGCATCGTGACGCGCGTGCAGATTACCGACCGTGTAAAGCCCGGCAGTATGTTCATGACCTTCCACTACCGCGAGTCGCCCGTCAATGAGTTGACACAATCGGCCTTCGACCCCATCACGCTGACAGGGGAATACAAAGTCTCCGCCGTCAAAATCGAAAAAGTCGAATGGAAAGACGAGCAATACGAGGACGAAGTCCAACGCTTCAAACGTTTGGAACTTCTGACAGAGTAACGCTCGCACGGTAGTAATCCAAAACTCATTAACCGCAAACGTAAAGAGGGGCAGTTTCTTCTGAAACTGCCCCTTAAACATGGCACAAAATCCAACAATTCGATATTAATTGAAAAATTGCTGCACACCGGTTTCAGGCGTGCAGTCCGGAAATTCGATAATAACTGAAAAATTGGACACGGGTGTGGAGCG
>JAAZKT010000021.1 GCA_012799695.1 Clostridiaceae bacterium | reverse complement strand
GCGCTCGATATCTTGGAATCCCTACCCGATGCAGTGAATTCAAATGTTTCCGAAAGCTGTCGCAAGAAGGCCAGAGATAAGGTGCATATGGCAGCTTCCTTGGCCGGTGTAGCCATTACGAATTCTTTTACGGGCATTGTGCACTCCTACGATCATCCCGGTCCGGAGTTCGATCTTCCACATGGAATCGTGTGCGGAATCATGTTGCCTTACTCCATGAAGTTCGTCGGTCCAAATGAAAATTACAGCTGCATAGCGAGGAGGCTAGGTTACAGCGGTACGGACGATGAACTCTTGGAACAGCTGGTTCACCACATCCAGGAATTTAACTCCCAACTAGGTCTGTACAACACCTTCAAGGAAGCAGGCATCGATGAAGTAGCCTATTTGGCGAATATACCGCGTTGGTCGGAGATTTCATTGCAAGGCATGGCAACGAAATTATCGCCTGCCAATATGGATCTTGCCAAGAGCAAGCAGTTTTTTGAGCTTTGCTACTATGGCTGGGATGGCAAATAAGCGAGTATATTGAGATATTAATGCTAAAGTAAATCGGTTTTTCCGCACCTCTCATCGTCCGGTTTACTTTGGCATTCAGCTCAAATCCTGAGATGCAAAGAGTCGATCTGTTCGTACTTGTCGTAGGTTTTCTTTTCTGATACAATGCATAAGGTTTAAAAACGGGTGGTCCGCTGCAATTGCGTGCAAGAACATCCAACGAATAGATAAAGGAGGTACGCAATATGGACTATATTAAAGCGGTTGAGCAACCATATCTGCGCGATCATTACGAAAACGTCGAGATCGGCGACCGCGTCAATGTTCATCTCAGGATCACCGAGGGTTCGCGTGAACGGATTCAGGTTTTTGAGGGAACGGTGATCGGACGTAAGGGAGCAGGACTGAATGAGACGGTAACCGTACGCCGTGTCGCGTATGGCGTCGGCGTCGAGCGCGTTTTTCCGCTTCACTCGCCTAAGGTTGTGAAGATTGATGTTCTGCGTAAAGGTCGTGTGCGTCGTGCGAAGCTGTTTTATCTGCGCGATCGCGTCGGTAAGGCGGCTCGTGTTCGCGAGAAACTACCCACAAGCAATAAGTAACGGAGATCGCAGCGCACAGAGAGAAATCGGCTGTGCCGTCGATGAATACTTGGAGAATAGGACGACCGAACGGAGGTCGTTCTTTCTTATGTCGTCAAATCGAGCGTCATTCCGCAATTTAATCTATACTGATTATGCATTTAGAAAAGAGTACAGAGGAGCGGTTTCAATGACTAAGGGACGTGATCGCAAACAGATCCACTGGTATCCTGGCCATATGGCGAGCGCGACGCGTGAGCTTAAGAAGGTTTGGAAACATATCGACGCTGTACTGGAAGTCGCCGACGCGCGAATACCTTTTGCAAGTCGAAATCCCCTCCATTATTTCTTGACACCGGATAAGCCTTATCTACTCCTTCTTACGCATGCCGATCTGGCAGACCCTGAAGCGACCAACCGTTGGTTAAAATTCTTTTTTGATTGGGAGGTGCCCACGATTGCATGTGATCTTCATGCGGATGCGGATATTCGACTGATCAGACGACGTCTTCTCAACTTTCATCGACCGCTCCTAGAGAAAGCTAAGCGACAGGGGAGAATCGCGCGCGCGTTGCGTGTGCTCGTCGTCGGGATTCCCAACACCGGGAAATCGACCGTCATCAACAAACTCGTTGGGAGGAAGTCGGCGGTCGTCGAATCGAGGCCGGGTGTCACGCGATCTCTAAACTGGCTTCGCTCCGGGTCGGAACTCCATCTGCTCGATACGCCGGGCATTCTGCCTCCTAAACTAGCTGATGAGGATGAGGCGTTCGGATTGGCGGCAACGGGCGCTATTCGCGATACGATTCTTCCGCTTGAGGAAGTGGCTCGTAAGTTATTGGTTCGCCTTCGCCGAGACTACAACGATGAAACCGCCGCGCGTTACGGTGAAGTCGATGGTGACGCCGCATCGGATTTTGACTCATGCGCCGTACGCATGGGATGCATTCTGGGAGAAGGTGTGCCTGACACGGCAAGGTTCTCATCGATGCTTCTCGACGATTTTCGCGCCGGACGTATCGGACGAATCTCACTTGAGTGGCCGCCGCCTTCTCCAGATCCTCTGGAATCCTCCGATGATACTGAGGGCATGTGTAATCAAACGGTGACGCCGTGAGCAGGAACGACAAATCGCAACGTCCTATCCGTATATCGCAACGTGACATCGACCGCTATGAGGAGATGGCAAAGTATGAATCCATGCTGCGCGAAGACGGTTATGCCCTAATTGCGGGTGTTGATGAAGCGGGTCGAGGTCCTTTAGCAGGTCCCGTTGTCGCCGCCGCTTGTATCTTGCCCGAGGGCGAGACCTTTTACGGTCTCAATGACTCGAAAAAATTGACCGAGAGGCGTCGAGAAGCACTTTATATCGAGATACGTCGTCGTGCAGTTGCTTGGGCGGTCGCGATGGTTTCGAATCATGAGATCGATCGTATCAACATTCTGGAGGCGACGAAGGAAGCGATGAGACAGGCGTTGAGAAGCTTGCCCGTAGAGCCCGATATCGCCGTCACAGACGCCGTCGCGCTCAAAGGGCTTGATTATCCCGTCATGGTCGAGACACGCGGCGATGCGCGTATTAACGCTGTTGCAGCCGCTTCCGTGCTTGCGAAAGTTACGCGAGATCGCATGATGAAGAACTGGGATGCCGTTTATCCCATCTATGGTTTTTCTTCCCACAAGGGATATGGCACGAGAGAACATATGAATGCGATCCGCTCTCACGGACCTTCTCCTATCCATCGCATGAGTTTTCTCGGAAAAATCTTGAAGGATTTTCCGAAGGAATGTTTTGATCGCGGTGTGCATATCGAACACAGTGTTGCTGGCGACCTAATCGCGAGAGGGCATACGATTCTTGAACATCGCTATGCCGTTCAACAAATCGGCGAGATCGACTTCATTACGAGTCGCAAAAATACGATCTATGTGATTGAGTGCAAGGGAAGAGGGCCCTCTTCCTCATCTTTCGGAGGAGTTGACGGAATCTTATCGGTCAGTCAGATAGAACGTATCAGATCGGTCACCATGCAATGGCTTGAGGAACATGATCAGACGGACGCTCAAGTAGAGATGTTGTTCGCGGCTGTCAATTCGGGGCGTTCTGGCGAAATTATCAATATTCGCTACCTGCCATTTTCATGATCTGGACTGCTTTGCGCTCTTCCTGCCATATATATTACTCATCATGACGTCATAAATTACAGCGTGAGAGCCGCTTGTTTACAATGGTATCTATGATATGATGTTAGTATCAGTTCCGAGGAGGCGAAGATGATGAAGTTAGATCGCCACAGCAGTGTCCCTTTGTATGCACAGTTGCGTGAATTAATCGTCGAACGAATTCAGGAGGGCGTTTATGGTCAGGGTGAACGGATTCCATCCGAAATAACGCTCTGCGAAGAGTTGGGGCTATCGCGTCCAACTGTCAGACAAGCGATTTCCGAACTTGTTTCGGACGGCATTTTAGAGATCCACAAGGGGAGAGGCACATTCGTTTCAGTCGAACCTGAGCGGTTGATGATCCCTCATTTCAATGCTCTGACTTTCAGTTTTCTCAATATGACGTCATACGAGGGAATCGGTCTGCAACCGGTCCAACATATAGAGCCTGATCCGGAGCTTGATGCGGCATTCAATATTCCCGATGTAAAGCATCCCGGTTACTGGATGTTGCAGTGGCCTGTCATGTTTGAAGGGCATATTTTCGGATGGTGCACGTCCTACGTTTCCGCCCAAGTCTTTCCCGAATTGGGGCAGAGCATCGCTTCCGGTAAGCGCATGATCGATATAAAGAGCAACAAGTACGCGTTTTTGCCGGTTAAGGGGAGTATCCAGTTGCTTGCCAGACCTGCCAGAAATAGAGAAGCGTCGTTGCTTGAAATCCCCAAAAGAACAATCGTGTTAGCCGCGACGGGCCAGCTATACGGTCGTAGCGGCATTGTTTGCGAGTATATTCGGACCGCTCTTCGCTCCGACTTGTTGAAGCTGGAGATCAACTGACACTAACTTTGATTTACGATTTTGATACAACCGCTACGTCGCCGGTGCTTCCCGAAGTCCTGGCTGTCTATGTCGGCTTGCTCGGCGAGTCCGGCAACAATCCCGCGTCGACACATGCAGGCGGATTACGTGCGCTCTCTCATCTTGACGACGCAAAGAGGATGATCAGTCGTTGTCTTGACTGCTCTGTCGATGAGATTGTTTTTACTTCAGGCGGGACTGAGTCCATTAATTTAGCGCTCTTAGGTTCTGCCGCGGCTATTGGTCGGCGACCGAAACGTGCGCTCGCAACGACGGGTGAGCACGATGCCGTTATCGAGACGATGAAGGCGCTGTCTGAAAAGTACGATTTCGACGTCGATTTTGTCGCGGTGACACATGAGGGTGTCGTCGATAGGAATGCGCTAAGGTCGGCTCTCGAGGAGGCTCCGTGTGGTATTGCGAGCTTTATCGTCGTGAGCAACGAGACCGGCGCGGTCAACGATGTTTCGACCCTTACGTCTCTTGTCCGGCAATATTCGCCTGAGGCGATTATTCACGGCGATATCGTTCAAGTTTGCGGTAAGATGCCATTTTCGTTCAGGCGCTCGGGTCTCGACCTTGCTTCGCTGTCCGGTCATAAATTCGGTGCCCCAAAAGGTACGGGAGTTCTTCTTAAGCGTAAGAATAGTCCTCTAAGTCCGATCGTTTATGGAGGCGGCCAACAAAAGAATCTGCGATCCGGGACTGAAAACGTTCCGGGAGCCTACGCGCTCGCGCTCGCTTTACAATCACATGTCATGCGGATGGACGAGCAAAGAGAACATGTCGCTTCGCTTCGCAGTCTTTTTCTACGGAGCATCGATGCCCTCCGTATTCCGCGCGTCGTCATTTCTCCTGACGGTGCTTCACCCTACGTATTATCGATCGCCTTTCCCGGAATTCGCGGCGAGACGTTGCTCAATGCTCTTTCTGAGGAGAATATTTACATCTCGACGGGTTCAGCGTGCGGTTCTAAACGAGCGGGGGAAAATCATGTCCTATCGGCGATGGGACATGACAAGGAGACCATTCTTTCCGCCGTTCGTATCAGTTTCGCGCCTACGCAATCGACCGACGATGTCGAACATCTGGTTAGGCGTATTGCCGAACTCTATGACCGTTACGCCATGCACGGAAAAAGGAGAAGGGGCACGCGTGGCTGATCAGTTCGAAAATGTCCGCGAGCTCCTTCTTGTCAGAATCGGTGAAATCACGCTTAAAGGACTGAACCGAGGGCGTTTTGTTGCGAGACTTATCAGCAACATGAAGCGTCGAATCAATGATCTCGGCGAGTTTTCCATTGTTCAGAGCCACTCCCGCATTTGGATTCATGCTCTTTCAGGTAACCCTCCTATGCAAGAAGTCGCAAGACGGCTTTCGAGTGTATTCGGCATCGTTTCGATCAGTCCTGCCATAGAGTTTGAATCTGACTGGGGGATTCTTGTCCGCGTCGTGGAAGAGTATGCGGCTGACGTGTTGGCGGGGGCAGGGAGGAGGACATTCAAGTTTGAGACGAAGCGCGTCGACAAATCGTTTCCTCTTTCTTCCTATGAAGTGAGCAGTGAACTCGGCGCGATTCTCCTTGAAAAATTCCCCGAGCAGCTTTCAGTACTTATGCATGAGCCGGATCTTACATTTCACGTTGAGATTCGTGAGAAGACCTACATTTATCATGAGACGATCCCGGGCCATGCGGGGCTCCCCGTCGGTATGAGCGGACGGGGGATGCTTCTCCTTTCCGGAGGGATCGACAGTCCCGTCGCCGGTTACATGATGGCGTCTCGAGGCATGATTCTTGAGGCGATATACTTTCACACGTTTCCGTATACGAGCCAAAAGGCGCTCGACAAGGTTGAGAAGCTCGCCCGGATTCTGTCGCGCTTTGCGGGACGCATCGCTTTTCATGTCGTCGATTTCACCGATATACAGCTTGAACTTAACGATAAAGTACCTGAAGACATGCTGACGATCGTTATGCGGCGGGTCATGATGCGCGTCGCCGAAAAGCTCGCAATTGAGCGCAATGCGAAAGCGCTCATTACGGGAGAGAGTCTAGGGCAAGTTGCCAGTCAGACGGCGGAAGCTCTCATGACGACCGATATAGTCGTTGATCTGCCGATTTTCAGGCCGTTGATCGGCATGGATAAAAATGATACGGTCGCGCTTGCACGGAAAATCGGGACGTTCGAGACGTCGATTCTCCCGTACGATGACTGTTGTACCGTCTTTGTGTCTAAACATCCGAAGACGCACCCCTCTCTCTATGATGCCGAGAGGGCGGAAGCGAGAATCGATGTGGAAGCCATCGTCGAGATGTCCTGTGAAAAAATATCGACGAAGCTTATCGATCTCACTTTTGAAGAGGGCGATTAATCATAGCTTCAACCACGTTTGACGTGCCATGTTTGGGCATTTTTCCCCACACCTTATCTTGAATTGTGATACGATATTCGGTGGTACGATATTTTGCCTTAAGGAGGAATTTATGCCATACGAAAACATCAAAAGTGTCGACCCCAAAGTATACGGAGCGATCATGCAAGAACTCAGTCGCCAGCAGACGAAACTTGAGCTCATCGCTTCCGAGAACTTCGTCAGCCAGGCAGTTCTGGATGCCGTGGGTTCCGTTCTCACGAACAAGTACGCCGAGGGCTATCCCGGAAGACGTTACTATGGTGGGTGTGAATATGTCGACGTCGTGGAGCACCTCGCGATCGTCCGCCTGAAAGAATTGTTCGGTGCGGAACACGCCAACGTGCAACCTCACTCCGGCGCGTCCGCGAACCTTGCCGTCTACTTTGCGATGCTCAATCCCGGCGATACGATCTTGGGTCTTGACCTTTCGCACGGCGGTCACCTGACGCACGGTATGAAAATCAACATCTCCGGAAAGTATTTCCATGCGGAAGCATATCAGGTCATGCCCGACACGGAGCAGGTTGATTATGAGAATATTCGCCAACGCGCTCTCGAAGTGAAGCCGAAGATGATCGTCGCCGGCGCGAGCGCCTACCCGCGCAAGCTTGATTTTGCGAAGTTCCGTGAAATCGCCGATGAGGTCGGGGCATTGCTCTTTGTCGATATGGCTCACATCGCCGGACTCGTCGCGGCGGGTCTCCATATGAATCCCGTCCCGTATGCCGACTTCGTGACGTCGACGACGCACAAGACGCTCCGCGGGCCGAGAGGCGGCATTATCCTCTGTAAAGAAAAATACAGAAGAAAAATCGATTCGGCCGTATTCCCCGGACTTCAGGGAGGACCCCTGATGCACATCATCGCGGCTAAGGCCGTCGCTTTCAAGGAAGCGCTTGAACCGTCCTTTAAGGAGTATCAGAAGAACGTCGTCAAAAATGCCAAAACGCTCGGCGAAGCACTCGTCGATAACGGTCTGAAGCTCGTCTCCGGCGGTACCGATACGCATTTGCTCCTCGTCAACCTTCAGGGCACAGGCGTGACAGGCGCTATGTTGCAGGAGAGACTCGACGAAGTCAACATCACGTCGAATAAGAATACCGTGCCGTTCGAGACAGAATCGCCGATGGTCACGTCGGGTCTTCGCCTCGGGACACCTGCAGTTACCACTCGCGGCATGGGCGTAGAGGAAATGCGTGAGATTGGCACGCTGATCGCCATGGCCGTTCACGACTTCGACGAGAGTCAGGACGAGATACGTGAGCGCGTCGCCGCATTGTGCGATCGATTCCCGCTCTACGATGACCTCAAGTAATCAGACATCTTCGAGCAAGTGGCAGGAGCCGCTCGCTTATCGCATGATGCCTACGACGCTGGCCGATTTTATCGGTCAGCGTCACATTCTTGCAGAAGGGAAGATGCTGTGGCGTATGATCACGGCAGATCGCCTTTCCTCCATTCTTCTCTTCGGGCCGCCGGGAGTAGGCAAGACGTCTCTTGCGCGCGTGATCGCCCATTCGACAAGTTCACAGTTCAGAAAATTGAACGCCGTGACGTCGGGCGTCGCCGACATCAAAAATGTCATCGCCGACACGGAGAATCCCATCTTGACTCCGAGCGGTCGAACCGTTCTCATTATCGATGAAATCCACCGCTTCAACAAGGCGCAACAAGATGCGCTTCTTCCGTCCGTTGAGAGCGGTCGTTTAATCCTGATCGGCGCAACGACTGAGAATCCGTTCTTTCAGGTCAATAAGGCGCTTGTATCGCGCTCGACCGTATTTCAGATGTATCCCTTGACAAGAGATGACATCCTCGTCATCATGCGTCGTGCGATTGAAGATAAGGAGAGGGGACTCGGAGAACTCAATATCAAAGTCGACGATAAAACGCTCGGGATGGTCGCCGATTTGTCCGGAGGCGACGCGCGCGTGGCGCTCAACGGCATTGAGCTGGCTGCGATCACGACACTGCCTGACGACAGGGGTGTGATCACATTGACGAGGGAGATCGTCCTCGATTCGATGCAAAAGAAGATCGCTCGTTATGATCGCGACGGCGAACAGCATTATGACAACATTTCGGCGATGATCAAATCGATACGCGGCAGCGATCCCGATGCCGCCGTACTCTATTTGGCGCGCGCTCTGCAAGGCGGAGAAGATCTCAATTTTCTCGGACGCCGCATCGTGATCGCTGCGGCGGAGGACGTTGGATTGGCGAACCCGCAGATGCTCACGATCGCGTTGTCAGCTTGGCAAGCATCGGTCATGGTAGGACTCCCCGAGGCTCGCATTATCCTCTCTGAGGCAGTTATCGCGCTCGCGACGAGCCCTAAGTCGAACAGCGCTTATCTAGCGATCAAAGAGGCGATGGCGGACGTTGAAAGACGCGATACGGGAGAAGTCCCGTTTCATCTCAGAAACGCGCCCGTCGCCGGTATGGAAGAACTCGGATACGCCAAGGGATATGAATACAGTCACGATTTTCCCTCGGCCGTTTCCGGTCAGACTTTTCTGCCGGAGGAATCGTCTGATGTTCTCTACTACAAGGCAAAAGACATCGGATACGAAAAGCGCATCATTGAATGGATGAACTATGTGGACAGCCTCAGGGAACGTCTACGCGAGCAAGAAAAATAGTTTTGATCAATTACAACGTCTATGTGAGCTCATTACCTTCTCCACACGGACGGTCCGCTCTTCTAACACAAAAACCGTGACGCATCGCGGTATGACTTCCGCTGTTGTAGTATATTGAAAAACTTAGTAAAGTGAGATGTATGAATCGGATTTTGTTTGTTGAAGATGATCAAACGATCGCGATGGCGCTGAGCTATTCACTGAGCGAAGAAGGCTACGTCGTCGAGCATTGCACGGGCGTCAAAGACGCGCTGAGCGCCTTACAAAACGATTTCGATTTAGTGTTGCTGGATCTTGGCCTTCGTGATGGAAGCGGTTATGAGATTTGCCGTGCACTTCAGGGACACGACATCCCAATCGTGATCTTGTCGGCCATGGATGACGAGGCGAATGTCGTGATGGGGCTAGAGCTCGGAGCCGTCGATTACGTCACGAAACCATTTCGCCTTCGTGAGCTCTTGACACGTATTCGCGGTATCCTGATGCGACGGGAGAAGAAGGAGAGCGTAGAGATTCTTTCTCTCGGACATATCAAACTTGATCCGTCCAAAGCACGTGTCTTCAACGGATCCGATGAGGTTACCTTAAGCGCTCTTGAATATAGATTGTTGCTTTTTTTCATGCAGAATCAAGGACAGCTGCTAACGCGCGAACAGATTCTCGATCACCTCTGGGATATTGACAGCCAGTTTGTATCTGACAATACGTTGAGTGTTTATATCAAGCGTATCCGCGAGAAAATCGAGGATACGAAAGGTGAACTCATCCAGACGATACGCGGTTTTGGTTATCGCGCGGGTGAGTAATGAAAAAGTCGCTGCGAATTATACTGATTCTCTGTTTGATCGCGAGTGTCGCATCAAGTTTCTTCATCCATTGGCTGGCGGGCGCAATGATGATCGTGACGCTCACATTCTTAGGATGCATCGCTTATGCGCACTCTCAACATCGTAAAAGGAAAATTGTCGATTTAACGATGCAACTGCGCCGCCTTCTCCAAGGCGATTATCGTTTTGACTTTGGAGCATTTGAGGAGGGTGAACTCGAAGTCTTGTCGTCCGATTTGGGCAAGCTGGTCATTTCCTATCGAGAACAAGCAGACGCGCTTTTACGCGATAAAGTGTGGCTCTCCAATTCCTTGAGCGATATCTCGCACCAGCTTAAAACGCCCATCACATCGATGAATGTGCTGATCGAACTTCTAAAGGACAGCGAATTAGATGAGACACAAAGAGTTGAGTTTGTGCATCGATTGGGACGACAGATCAACCGGCTCGATTGGCTCGTTCGCAATCTCTTAATTCTCAGCAAACTTGATGCGGAATCCATTGTCTACTCAAAAGAAAACATCACATGTCATCAACTCTTACTGCAGGCTCTTGAGCCGATGCAGATCAACTTTGAGCTTAAAGAGCAGCCTGTCCGTTTGAGCGGTCAAATAGAGACAGTCATCGAAGTTGATCGCAACTGGACGGCAGAAGCGCTCACCAACATTCTCAAAAACGCCTCGGAACACGGCCCCATCGGCAAAGCGATTGAGATCCGCGTGATAGACGGGCCGATGACGACAGCTATTGAGATTACGAATGAAGGGGAAATCGCTCCTCAAGATATGCAGCATTTATTTACACGCTTTTATCGCGGAAGCCACGCGCATGAAGATAGTGTCGGCATCGGTTTAGCCATCTGTCGCGCGATTACCCTACAACAGGGGGCACAGGTTGAAGTTGAGAGCGGAGAGGGCTTAACCGCCTTCCGCATGAGATTTCCCAAGTAACTTTACGTTGTTTCGCGATCAAAACGATATGAGTGAGTGTTCTGTCGTTGATCATCTCCCTTAAACGAAAAATTCAACTGATTAGATGCGTAAAGTGACGATTCTCTCACTTTAATCGTCACCTGTCGGTCACTTTGAGCCTATACACTGGATTCAGTGGAGGGCGCTATGGATATTCTCTCAGTTCAAAACCTTAAGAAATACTACGGAAAAGATGAGACACTTGTCAAAGCCATTGATGACGTCAGTTTCAGCGTAGAAAAAGGCGATTTTGTCGCCATCATCGGGCCATCCGGTTCAGGCAAAAGCACGTTGATGCACGCGATCGGCGGAGTCGACAGACCGACAGACGGCAAGGTTCTCATCGACAATCAGGACATTTATCAACTCTCAGATGAAAAACTTGCGATCTTCCGCCGCCGACAAGTCGGACTGATCTACCAGTTTTATAACCTCATACCCATACTGACCGTCGAGGAGAACATTAAGCTTCCGCTCTTGCTCGATCACCAGAAAGTGGATGATGACAAGTTCAATGCGCTTGTCCGTCAGCTCGGCATCCATGATCGTCTCAACCATCTTCCCAATCAATTGTCAGGCGGTCAGCAGCAGCGTGTGTCGATCGGTCGGTCGCTCATCTATTCACCCGCAATCGTTCTCGCCGATGAACCGACCGGGAACCTCGATTCGGATGCCAGCCGCGAGATCGTCGAATTGCTGATCGATAGCAATCAACGTCTCAATCAGACGATTTTGATTATTACGCACGATGAACGTATCGCGATGTGCGCGAAGCGCATCCTCGCGTTAAAAGACGGAAAAATCGTCAGAGATGAACGGGTGCGAAAATGAATATCATCCAAAAGCTTACCGTTCGGTTCATAAAGAGGAACAAATCCATCAGCGTTGTCATTTTGGCGGGCATTGTTCTTAGCGTCGCCTTGATGACGAGCCTGTTTTTATTCTCAAATTCTGTTTACCGTTTTTTCCGAGACGCTACGATCAAGAAGGACGGCGATTCACATATCGCCGTTGGAGATATCAGCCGCGAGAGACTCGAGACGCTTCCAAACCAGGAGCTGGTAGAAAAGAGAACTCTCTTATCTCTCATGGGCGTCGAGAAGATCGGCCAAGATCACGGCATTCATTTTATCGTGGCAGGAATCAGTCCGGAGGCGATGAAAGAGTCCGTTCCTCTAAGAATCGTTGAGGGGCGTTTGCCTGCGTATGAGGGTGAGGCAGTCATCACGAGACGCGTGAGCAGCCATGAAGATAAGTCATTAAAGATCGGTCAGAAGGTCGTCATCGATCTCCATCAACCGAATTATTACGCTTACCCTTCTAACGAATACATTCTACCCGGTGAAGACGGTCAATCCGTGCAAAGCTTGTTCGAATACACGAAGGACAGAGACTTGCCGATCACGATTGTGGGCATCGTTGAGAATGTGAATATTGGACGCGTTATGAGGGGCGGCGTGTATTTTGTCTATCAGACACCCGAGGAGATCGAGTCGGCGGAGAGATTGTGGGCAGGTTTCGTGATCAAAGACATTTCGACTAAGAAACTAAATGATTTTTGCAGCGGTTTGCATGATCTGGAGTATAACCAACTCGAATTGACACATTATTATCCAACAGTTCAATCCGAGATGAGCTTGTTGATGAAGGCCGGCACGTACAGTCTGCTCGTGATTGTCGCCTTGGTAGGTGTCGCGCTGATTCAAAACGGATTTCTTATAAGCCTTTCTCGTCGCATACGCGATCTCTCTGTTCTCTCAAGCATCGGCATGACGCGCCGTCAAAAGTGGATCATGTCGTTGACTGAGGGTCTCGGATTATACTTTATCGGGATGCCGTTTGGAATCGTGACAGGTCTTGCTGTTATGACGGTGCTCCTTAAGGTGATGACGCCTAAAATGCAAAACATCTCAGAGACAGATGTGACCATGCAGTTAACGTGGGACCCTCTCACGCTCGTGATCATCGCCGTCGCGGCGCTCGTGACGCTATTCATCGCCTCTGTTATTCCTGTTGTACGCACTTCTCAAAAATCACCGCTCGCCGGGGTTCGTCTGCAAGAGGACATCAAAGTTAAATCTGAAAGATTAAAAAGTCCCAAAATCGTTAGCAGCCTGTTCGGCGCGGGAGGGGAGATCGCCTGGAAAAATATGCGCCGCAACAGACGCCGTTTCAGAGGGGCGCTCGTCGTCTTAGTCTTCAGTATGGTTCTCTTTTTAACACTGAGCAGTTTAATGCATTTCTTAAATCTGAGTATGCGTCGATTCACTCTCGGACAAGATGATATTGAAGTGTGCGGAATCCAACTGGAAGACAGTAAAGATTTTAACCGGTGGGAGGCGCTCTTGGATACTGACTTGATTAAAGACGGATACATCATTTACTCATTGAATCATCATTTATCACATAGCAGTGATCACTTTGCCGAGCGACTGGATGTTATAGACGGCAGCATTCAAGTAGCCATTATGAGCTTTGACACCATGACGCTCGATCGGCTTTTACGTGAATGGGATGTATCGAGGGAAGGTTTAGAAGGGAAGCGCGCTGTGCTCGTCAATCAATTCTTTTATGAAGAAGAGGGACACCGTCGCGCGCAGGACATCTTCGATCAGGCTCCGTCTGAGATTACACTGATGCCGAGAGAGGGTCATGATGAGTCGCCGATAACGTTTGAGGTTGCTGAATTTTTGACGGAGGGATTAGATTTCTGTGCTCTGAGGTCAACGACTCTTCATCTAGTCGTTCTTCCGGAAACGCTCGATCTTTTGGCTAAAGAAGGTTTGGGCTTGGATGTTACTCTATACGCTAACGCTGAAAAAAATCAACTTCAACCGTTAATCAAAAGGCTAGAAACGAGAATCCGCGAAGAAAATCTTCAAGGGTATGTCTTCAATATGGCCGCCGATGTGCAATCGACGAAAGATCTGGTGTCGTTGTCATCGATGATCATCTACTGTTTCCTTGCCATCATTTTTCTGATTGTGATCGCCAATATTTACAACACCTTGTCGGCGTCACTGCGTAGCCGTCGACGCGAGTTCGCGGTTCTTCGCTCCGTTGGCATGGACGAGAGAGATTTTAGGCGGATGCTTAGAGTTGAAAGTTTCCTTTACTCACTAAAAATCGTTTTCTATGGTATCCCGCTCGCAGTGTTGACAAGTCTCTGCGTTCATCAAGCCATCGGCGTGGCGGTTGAGTTCTCGTTCAGAATCCCGTATCTGACATTCTTCTTATCTGCCGTCGCTGTCGTGATGGTCGTGATGCTCATCATGAACTTAGGGTCGCGTACAGTACGAAAAGGCAACATCCTTGATGCGTTAAAAATCGAGACCGATATGTAGGAAGGCTTCCGGAGCCTGTCGTGTGCAAAATCTATGACTTCGTGGTAACATTCGAGACTGTAGGATGGTTGCTATTGGTCGAGAATGGGAAGCAGTAGACAAGAACTGCTGAACGCGAGGTTTACTTAGGGGATGAATAGTACTTTTGAAGAACGTATGCGCGAGTCAGTAAATCGGCCGCGCATTTATTTTGACCATGCAGCGACTACACTGCCACGTCCTGAGGTGATCGACACCGTCGCCACGTTACTCAAAGAATCTTATGGAAATCCGTCTTCTTTCTACCAAGAAGGTCACCGAGCCGCGGAGCTTTTGGAAGACGCCAGAGCGAGGATTGCCGCGTGTCTCGATGTTCATCCTGAAGAAATATTCTTTACATCGTGCGGCACCGAATCGGACAACTGGGCGATCAAGGGGACGGCGGACGCGCACCGGCGTAGGGGACGCCACATCATCACAACGACGATTGAGCATCACGCCGTGTTGCATTCGATGGAGGCTCTGGAGCGTGAAGGATTCGATGTCACTTATCTCGATGTTGACCACCGTGGCATTCTTGAGCCAGAAAAGGTACGCGAGGCTCTCAGAGACGATACGATTCTCGTCTCCGTCATGATGGCGAACAACGAGATCGGAACGATTCAGCCGATTAAGGTGATCGGCTCGATCTGTCGTGAGGCGGGTGTTCTGCTCCATTCAGATGGCGTACAGGCGCTTGGCGCCATTCCTGTAAACCCGAATGAATTAAACGCCGACATGATGTCGTTTTCCGGTCATAAATTATACGCGCCCAAGGGAATTGGTCTCCTGTACAAACGTAAGGGTGTCCGAATCGACCGCCTCATCGACGGCGGCGCGCAGGAAAAGAGACAACGAGGCGGCACAGAGAACGTCACCTATGCCGTTGCGCTCGCCAAGGCGTTGGAGATGTCACTTGCCGACATGGAGAAGGAGTCTAAGAGACAGACGGCTCTTCGCGATAGGCTGATTCATGGCGTAATAGAACGCATTCCACACACGAAATTGAACGGTCACGCAACAGAGCGCCTTCCGAACAATGCGAATTTTTCATTTGAATTTATCGAAGGTGAATCGATTCTTCTCTTCCTCGACAAGTTCGGTTACGCCTGTTCGAGCGGATCGGCCTGTACGTCTGCGTCACTCGATCCGTCGCACGTCCTGTTGGCGATCGGTTTGCCTGCTGAAATTGCGCACGGCTCCCTTCGCGTTACGCTCGGAATCGATTCGACCGATGAGCAGATTAACCACTTCTTAATCGATTTACCGCTAATCGTTGAGCGCTTGCGCGACATGTCGCCGCTTTATTCAGATTATAAGCGAGGGGTACTGCCATCTCTAATTCCTGAAGAAGGAAGTTTGGATCTGGAGATAGCGGGCGGTTACGGTTGGTCTTCGTGAGTTATCAATGCGAGATCTGGCGCCGTTATCATACGGATTCTGTATAATGGTTTAGACATCGCTATTAATAGCGAACTGGAGGACAGTAAATGCAATACAGTGACAAAGTGCTCGATCACTTTATGAATCCGCGCAACATGGGTGAAATTGAGGACGCGACAACCTCCGGGACTGTCGGCAATCCCGTGTGCGGCGATATTATGAAAATGGATTTGAAAATCGTTGATAATATTATTGTAGATGCCAAATTCAAAACGTTCGGATGCGGATCGGCGATCGCGACGTCGAGCATGGCGACCGAGATGATCATCGGTTTGACGACGGATGAGGCGCTCGACGTGACGAATAAAGCCGTCGCCGAAGCGCTCGACGGATTGCCGCCCGTTAAGATGCACTGCTCCGTGCTCGCCGAGCAGGCAGTCAAGAAGGCGCTCGAAAGCTACTATATTCGTGAAGGACTCATGACACCCGAGAGAGCGAAAAAGTTCGCCATTCTCGGACAGTGCGAGCACGAGGAGAACTACGAACATTGCGGTTGCTCCGACGAGTGACCGTTTTATTGTTTTATATTAATAATTAGACGATGCTGTTTGAGGGGGAATCATTATCTCTGTATCATCGTGAGAAAGGATACTCATATGACCGAATTAGGACAAGACAAAAATGGTAAAGCGGAGGACGCGAAGAATAGGGCGGACGAGATGCGTAAAGAGCTGACCTTTTCTTTCAAAAATCTCTGGAATCCCGAGAATGAGAAAGAGATGAAAGCTATCATGGATTTCTGCGAGGACTACAAGGTGGCGCTCGATGAAGGTAAGACGGAGCGCGAGTTTGTCGATTACTCCGTCGAGCTTTTGGAGAAAAACGGCTTCAAACAGTTTGATCCGAATAGCTCGCTCAAACTTGGTGACCGTGTCTATGAAGCGGTTCACGGTAAAGCGCTTATCGCCGCGGTTATCGGATCGGGAGATCCGCTTGAGGGGTTCAATCTCGTCGGCGCTCACATCGATTCGCCGAGAATCGACCTCAAGACGAACCCCATCTATGAAGCTGCCGATATGACGCTTATGAAGACGCACTATTACGGCGGTATCAAAAAATACCACTGGGTCGCCCAACCTCTCGCGATTCACGGCGTCGTCATACTCAAAAATGGTGAGACAGTGAATCTTCGTATCGGTGAAGATCCGGACGATCCCGTCTTCACGATCACTGATTTGCTACCGCATCTCGGTGCCGATCAGATGCAGAAAAAAGCGTACGAAGTCGTGACGGGTGAAGAGCTCAACGTTCTCATCGGAGGCATTCCGTTCCCCGGCGGCGAGGACATTAAAGAGCGTTTCAAACTCGGTATTTTGAACTTGCTTTACGAAAAATACGGATTCAATGAGCGCGATTTAGTCACGGCGGAGATCGAGGTCGTCCCCGCTGCTAAGGCGCGCTGTGTCGGTTTCGATCGCGCGTTTGTCGGCGGTTATGGTCAGGACGACCGCGTATGCGGTTATACGGCATTGAGAGCGCTCATCGACTTGGAGCAGCCTTTAAAACGTACGGCGCTTGTCATTCTCTACGATAAAGAGGAGACGGGCTCCGGCGGCATCACGGGCGCGCGCTCACAGCTTTTTCCGTCGATACAGAAACGCATGGTTCGCTCCATCTTGGGTCGTGAGCCTTCCGCTATTGAATTGCAGGACAACATTGAGCGATCGACGATGCTCTCTTCCGACGTGGCAGTCGCTTACGATCCTACCTTCCCGTCCGTCTCAGATCCTTTGAATCACAGTTATGCCGGGCGCGGTATCGCATTCTGCAAGTACACCGGCAGAGGCGGCAAAGGCGGCACGTCCGACGCCAACGCGGAGTACTTCAACGAAGTGACGCGTCTTCTTGACGACGCAGATATTCCGTGGCAAGCCGGTGAACTAGGCAAAGTTGATCAGGGAGGCGGCGGTACGGTCGCGATTTATCAGGCCGATCTCGGCATTTCCGTCATCGACTGTGGCGTTGCCGTTCTCTCGATGCACTCGTGCTTCGAGATCGCAAGCAAGATCGATATTTACATGACTTACATCGCTTACAAGGCGTTTTTCGAGAAGATGCGATCTTAAAACATGTACACCTCTGCACCCAACGGTTAATTGTCATTGGTTGCCTAGACGTAAATTTTATTTAGAACCAAATTGTGGCCACCTTTCTCCTTCCTGCCTTTTTGTCGGTAAAGCTTTAATTAATAGGGGAGAGGTGGCTTACATTTAATACTCTAACGAGGACTATTTTAATGCGTTTGTCGAAAAGCTTTTTTTACACCCTGAGGGAATATGCTTCTGATGAGGATTCTATCAGCGGGAATCTTTTGGTGCGCGCCGGCATGATCAAGAAGTCCGCATCCGGAATTTACATGATGATGCCCCTAGGTCTTAAAGCCCTCAATAAGGTGATCAATATTATCCGAGAGGAAATGAACGCGATTGGGTCGTTGGAACTGTCGATGCCAGCTCTCATTCCCGAGGATGTCTACATCGCGTCCGGTAGACGCGAAACCTTCGGTGAAAGCATGTTTTCGCTTAAAGATCGATACCGACGCGCTTATGTCCTCGGTCCCACGCACGAGGAACTCTTCGCCGCCGCTGCCAAAATGCACATCCGTTCCTATAAGGATCTTCCTATTAGCCTTTACCAGTTCCAGACAAAATATCGCGACGAACCTAGACCGCGTTTTGGTCTTATCCGCGTACGTGAGTTCATCATGAAGGATGCTTACACGTTCGATCTTGACCTTGAGGGTTTAAACAAGCAATACATGGATATGTTCGATGCATATAAGAGATCATTCGATCGCATGGGGATAGACTATGTCATCGTCAATGCCGATACGGGGGTCATGGGTGGCCTTCTTTCTGAAGAATTTCAAGCGCTTGCGGATATCGGCGAAGATATCTTGGTGATCGATGACGCCAATCACTACGCTTCCAACATCGATGTAGCGCCTTGTATTCTTCAGGGAGAAAAGAGCACGGAAGAGGTGAAACCCATGGAGAAAGTCTTCACGCCCGAAAGTAAGACGATAGAAGAGGTGGCGACTTTCCTAGGTTATCCAGAAGAGCGCTTTGTCAAAACCTTGATTTACAATGTTGACGGCAAACTCTATGCCGTGTGTTGCCGCGGTGACCATGATGTCAACGAAAATAAGGTGATGAAGTTACTCGGCGGAAACGATATTATTCTCGCGAGTGCGGAGGAAGTTGAGCAGACTACCGGCGCACCAGTGGGTTTTGCCGGCCCTGTTGGCGTCAACTGTCCCGTTTTGCTTGATCAGGAGCTGACGCTTATGAGGAATTTCATTGTCGGCGCCAATGAGGCGGATCACCATCTCATGAATGTCAATCTATCTGATTTCGAAGCAGATACCGTTGCCGATCTGCGTCGTATTTGCGAAGGCGACCTGAGTGAGAAGGGAGGTCCTGTGCGTTTTGCTCACGGTATCGAGATAGGCAACACCTTTAAACTCGGCACAAAATACGCGGAAGCTATGGACCTCTATTACATGGATGAAGACAATCAACGCAAATCTGTCTATATGGGCAGTTACGGCATTGGTCCCGCCCGCTGTTTGGCCGCTATTGTTGAACAGAATCATAGCGAGAAAGGCATTCTCTGGCCTAAACAAATCGCTCCGGTCGAAGTCGGTATTATCATTCCCAACACCAAGGATGAGGCTCAAATAGAGATGGCGGAAGCCCTTTACACGGCGTGCCAATCTGCCGGGTTTGACGTTATCCTCGATGATCGCAAAGAGCGTGTTGGCGTTAAGTTTAATGATATGGAGCTCATTGGAGTTTATGCCCGCGTGACTTGCGGACGCGGCGCGGCAAAGGGACTTGTGGAACTCAAGTGTATCGGAGATGAAACGCCTCGTGATATTCCCGCATCCGAACTGGTTGCCGAGCTGACGCGTATTTTTGCCGAATAAATCAACTAATCAGTCCGGCGAACACGAAATGATCAAATGCGGCGTGCGGGTGCCTCTTCACACGCTGTTTTCAACTTACCATTCTTCATCTTCAACTGGCTGACGCGGTCTGTTCCGCTCGAAATTGAGCGGGTTCTGTTCGACGGCATCGTGGAGCGATCTGTTATCGATGTGGGTGTATATTTCAGTCGTGGCGACCGTGGAATGCCCGAGAATCGCCTGCAGGCTTCTGATGTCGACTTCTCCGTACTGGTACATAAGTGTTGCCGCCGTGTGGCGAAGCTTATGCGTGGAGTAGCGTTGCGGGTCGAGTCCTGCTTGCCGAATGTATTTTTTGATGATGTTCTGGACGGCGCGATCCGTGATCCGTTTGCCGAGTCGAGAAATAAACATCGCGTCGCGATCGTTCGGGATCGGTTTAATACGGTCGGGGAGATAGTCACGTATGGCGGCGATACAGGCGCCATTCAGATAGATCGTACGCTCTTTCCCGCCTTTCCCCAAGACAACGAGCGTGTTTTCACGCCAGTCGGAAAGGTTGATACCGCACAGCTCGGACAGTCTCATGCCGCAATTGAGAAAGAGTGTCAGAATGCAGTAGTCGCGTGTTGAAAGCTTTGAGTCATCGTCAGAGGCGGCCTGCAACAAGTCGCGGCTTTCATCGAGCGACAAGTAACGCGGTAGGCGCTTGAGCTGTTTCGGAAGTTCGAGATTCAGCGCGATATTCTCCTCTAAAACGTGTGCTTTCGTCGTCAGGTAATCGAAGAAGGTCCGTAGTGACGATGTGCGTCTCGCTCTCGTCGCGGGAGATGTCTTGCGCGTCGCAGCAAGCCATGTAATGTAGGAGTAGAGATCGGACAGCTGCAAAGAGCGTAGGAAAGAGTCATCGACGATGGAAATATCGATCGACGCCCATTCTTCGTCCTCCGGTTGGAGTTTGCGATCGTCGGTGATGAGAAAGCGAAAGAACAGGACGAGATCGTAACGGTACTGCCGTACCGTACCGGCGGAGCGCTCAAGAATGGCTCTGATGTAACCGAGAAATTCTTCAAGCCTCTGAAATGTATCGATCGGTTGCTTACGTTGACTTGCCATACTTTTAAATTACCTCGTTTCTATTTTAGCAAACTTGCGGTGCAGGTCTAACCGGTAATTGTTATACTTGGCAGTAATACAATCATTATGAATAGCATGAGGTTTGAATAGATGAGAATATTTCGTGTCGGCATTTTAGGCGCTACCGGTCATGTAGGACAACGCTTTGTTCTCCTGCTGCAGGATCACCCATGGTTTGAGATAACGCACTTGATCGCATCTCCGCGCTCGAAAGGCAAAGCGTACTCGGAAGCCGTCGGCGATGGGTGGCGACAAGATGAACCGATGCCGGAAGGAGTCAAAAAATATATTGTACACGGAACGGACGAGATGGCGCTTCTGAAAGATTCGGTTGATTTCGTCTTCAGTGCCGTCGATATGGAAAAGGACGCGCTGATCCAGTTGGAAGAAGCCATCGCGAAGGCTGAAATACCTGTCATATCGAATAATTCGGCGATGCGCTGGACGCCTGACGTCCCGCTGATCATGCCTGAGATCAACCCCGACCACACGCAACTCATCAAAGCGCAGAGAAAACGCCTCGGCACGAAACGCGGCTTCATCGTTGTCAAGCCGAACTGTTCAATCCAAAGTTTCGTGCCGGCTTTGACGCCGCTAAGGGAATTCGGGTTAGAGGAAGTGTTTGTTACGACGTACCAGGCCGTTTCAGGCGCGGGGAGACGTCTCTCCGATTGGCCGGAGATGCAGCACAATGTCATCCCTTTTATTAGCGGGGAAGAGGAGAAGAGCGAATGGGAACCCTTGAGGGTCTGGGGGAAACTCACTGAGGATCGAATCGAGTTGGCGAGAAAACCGCTCATTTCATCCCAGTGTTTTCGCGTGCCTGTCGAATTCGGGCACATGGCGGCCGTCTTCGTGCGTTTTCGCCAACCGATCGAATCGACGGACATCCTGATGCGCTGGCGCGATTTCTCAAGTGTAGCAGGGGAGGCTAACCTGCCATCCGCGCCGCGTCCCTTCCTGCGCTATTTCGAAGAAACCGATCGGCCGCAACCGAAATACGATGTCTCTTCAAGAAAGGGGATGGGTATTTCCATTGGTCGCCTACGCGAGGACCCCATCTTTGATTACAAGTTCGTCTGCCTGTCTCACAACCTTGTGCGCGGCGCAGCCGGCGGTTCCATTCTTACGGCGGAATTGCTCGTCCATCAAGGATGGCTCACACAAACTAAATAGGATTTGAAGATGAAACTGACCCAACTGTTACTTACACTTTCTGATGCAGAAATACTCCATCTTCCAAAGGACACTGACGTATCCGGTGTCACATGCGACTCGCGTCAAGTCAATCCGGGATTTGTCTTTGTCGCCATACCCGGCGCCTTGACCGATGGGCACCTTTACATCGAAGAGGCGATCAGAAGAGGAGCGGTGGCGATTGTCGTCGAGAGACCTCAATCTCTAGATAAAGTGGCTGAGATTAAGGTTCCGAACGCGAGACGCGCTCTTGCCGAACTGTCACGTCGCTTCTTTCATTATCCCGATCTCGACCTTTTTATGGTCGGTGTGACGGCGACGAACGGCAAGACGACAACGACATCAATGGTTCAGCATATTTTGCGGAGTTATGGCATCGAAACTGCCGTCATCGGTTCCGTAGCATACAGCTACGGCGACGTGCGCGTCAAATCGAACTTGACAACGCCCGAGAGCTCCGATCTTCACGCGATGCTTGCAGAGCAACGCGATGACGGCGTAAAGGTTGTCTCCATGGAGGTTTCCTCAATCGCCGAAGCCCAATATCGAGTTTACGGAATTAATTACGACATCGTCTGTTTTTTGAATATAACTCCCGATCATATGCCTGATCACGGCACATTTGAACAATACTATCTGGAGAAGCTGAAACTCGTCGAACGCGTATCGGAAGGCGTGCCGGTTATCTTAAATCGCGACGATCCGCACGTCTACGAGGCGCGACAAGTAACTCCCGGAGATGTCATTACAATCAGTATTGATCATCGCGACGTCACGATCACTGCCGATTCACTTAAAATGGCAGGTGGAATTCCTTCATTTAAATACACCGTTTTACGGCCTTTCAGGACACTGGAAGGGGAGAGGGAGTCGGGGAGTTGGCAGGTTAACCTCAAAGTGGCTGGCAGGCATTCTGTCTACAATGCGATGGCTGCCATTACGATCTGTTCGTACTACGGGATAGAAGTAGAGGATGCCATTAGAGCCATAGAGCGTTTCACCGGCGTAGAAAGACGGCTTCAGATCATCTATGACGGCGATTTTACGATAATCGACGATCATATCAGCGACGAGGACAACACGCTCAAGATGCTCGAAGCGCTTGAGGTCATATCGGCGGGGAGACCGGTCCATATCGTTGTCGCAATTCGCGGCAACAGGGGCGTACTCGTCAATCGTGAGGTTATTGCCCAATTCGCTAAATTCCGTGACAAGATCAATTGGAAGACTTTCTACGTCACGTCGAGCGTCGATACGGCGCGTCCGCGAGATGTCGTGCATGACGATGAGCGCGAAGCCGTTCTGTCCGATTTAACGACTGCAGGGTATAACTACACGTATGAGCCTAATTTGACGGAGTCAATCGTAGCCACGCTTCCCGTAGTCAAGCTTGGTGAAGTCTACGTACTCGCAGGCTCCCACAATATGGACAAGGGGGCACGCATCGCATTGAACTTCCTCGCCGATAGTCGCCCTGATCTCGATCGTGAAGAAATTCTTAAACCTCTTAGGGGTCGTCTGATGGGATGATGATCCTAGGCTACTACGGATCGGCAAGTTAAAATGGCTGCAGAGGAGGGCTTCAAAGCTGAATCTCGGGTTGTCATTATCACCTTACATCCAGTGTTCAACGGAAGAGAAGAGGGTGATTTGCCTTAGAGTGATCTGAAATTCGTCTGTGATCCATAAAACCGTACTTCGTAAAATACAAATTTTACGAAGTAGGAGAGAGTAAAATCGGTCGTTTTCATGGAAAATGGAAATCTGAATATGTAGATCGAATTTCTACACCATCTCCAGGTCAATGTAATGCCCCGACAGAAACTCTCTTACTCCAACGTAATTAATTCCGAAATCATCAGTCCATGGATTTATATGATCTCTAACGACGACAATCTTCTTAAAGCTGTCATTTAGCATATATCCTCCGAAAAATATTTTCCCTTTATGGAAAATATTTTCTCTGCAAGCAGAATACTTGCACTTCTTAATTTATTTTAACAAGCATGGGGCTGTCTCAAAACCGCTCATTAAGAGCGATGATGAGATAGCCTCTCCCTTTTGGGGTTACGCTCTTGATTCAAACGCCAGATTTTTTCAATGTACAATTTTGCAGTTAATATCGAATTTTTGTACTGCACACGCTCCAAACCGGAGTGCAGTTTTTCAATTTAATTTGAAATATTGGATATGCGCCTGCCAATTTTTGGATTTTGCACCGCTCGAAGGGTACAATTTTGCAGTTAATATCGAATTTTTGGACTTTTCACCCGGTGCCAACACCCTAGATATGTAGTTTTTCAACTTATAATAGCGAATTTTCGATTTAAGTTGAAATTTTGCACAGCATAGGAGGCTAAGCATTTTGGCGTCGTCCGAGTACAGTTTTTCAATTTATTTCGAAAAAGAGGACTTTACGATCTCGGTTTCCCATACAGGAAAGAGGCTGTCTCGATCCCCGATTACTTTTTAGCGGTTTTGAGACAGTCTCTTGCTCTAGAAGACTATTTTGATTCGCGTCATCGCCCTTTTACTTGATATGTTTATTCAGGTTATGAAAAATCGCTTCAGCCTCTCCCGGTTGTCGTGAACCGAACAGATATCGCGATCCGTCGTTCAATTCAATGAGCAGGAATGGTGCTGCTTTTGGATCTAGACTCAGCTGAATGCTCCCCAAACCGGACGCGGTGTACCTTCCGGACATGAGCTGATCAGAGGCGGTTCCCCAATTTCTTGTCATGTGTTCGGGCAGTTCATCCAATAATTGTATCTCGGATATCTCGGAAAGATTCAGTATCTCCTTTTTACTGCCTCGGTGAGCGATAAGAGTGTTCTCTGTCAATTCAAGGCTGAGCGGCTGCTTTTCCCATAAATTGACGAAAAGGCCTGTCAGAGGCATTAGCAGGAGAATCAGCGCGATGAGAACCGCGATCATCTTGCCTGATCTCTTCGCCAGATTGATTGTTGAATTAATACCTACCCGTGTATTGATCAGCAGTCTGTTATCATTCGGATTATAGTAGACGATTCCGCCGGGCCAGTAGTCGTCATCATCGACATACCAGTCTTTTCCGCTTTCAGCCGTAATCTTCTCCTGAACTCCTCTTACCTTAAATTCAACGCGAAGAATCAGTACGATGACCACTAAAGTCACAATAGAAATCGTGATAATTTGAACGAGCGGCCGGTATTTTACGAGAGCGAAAATGAGGCTCAACGCCGCAAAACTATAGGCTGATACCAACCAGACAGTTCCCCAGTTATGCCGTCTAACCTGTGTCAGAACGCGAGTCAGTGTAATATTACGATCGACCATTTCTGATTTGTCACGATAAAGATAACGATAACTGAAATAGAATAAAACCGTCGACAGACCGAGTGTCAAATACAGAGGCCACAGACCCAAATCCCACAAGATTGGCGAAAAGGTAAGAATAATGGCAGGTATAAAGACCCAAGGGCTCGTCCACTTAGGAGATGGAAAGGCGGACAAATCGACATATCTTCTCTCGTTGTCGTCTCTTTTCCAGCCTCGTTCAACCTTGAGTCGCTTCAATGCGACGTTTGTCCGAACATAAGGAATGACCGGGACGATCAGAGCGAATAAAAGCCATGTCATCCAGGCCGTCAATGTCAGAGAAGTATTTTTAATAAAGAAAAACGGTATTGTCACGAGAAACATGAAGAGGTTTATCCAAAGATTAGTGCGTTTAAAGCGCTGCAGAATGAACTTAACGTCCCGGTCAGTTCTCGCTTCGTAAGGCAGCGTGACTTCAACAACGATGTTCTTCTTGAACTTCGTTTCATTTCGAAGATAGAAGAACATCAAAATGGGAAGCCAGGCTAAGCTGAACCATAGAATCAATCTAAACGTCATGTCTCCCCTCCCTGTATAACTCTCCGCAAAGGGCTAGGGCGTCATCTTCCGATAATCCGCCTACTCTCAGCTCAGATAAGATCAATCGCAATTGATCGACAGTTGATTGGTCAACGACATTTTTTTGAAGTGGTGCTACCACTGTGCCGCTACGACGATCCGTGTGGATGTAACCTTCACGTTTAAGCAACTGATAAGCTTTTGAGATGGTCATCATGTTGACGCCACTCTCCTCGGCCAACGCTCTGATCGTCGGTAATTGCTCACCGGGAATGAGTTTCCCCTGAGCGATTCCGACAACAATTTGATTTCTCAGCTGGATATAGAGAGGAATATCACTTTGAAAATCGAAAGCTATCAACATGTTTTGCACTCCTTGCATTACTTAGGATAATGCAAATAGAATGGCGATGTCAAGTGCTTTTTTTCTCGTACTGACACGGAGCTGATGATTGATTGAAAATTACGGGTTGATGCCGCCTGTTTATCGTCTCATCGACGCTGACAGTCGTTGTCGTTTTACGTTGAACGTGATTTTATGCATACAATGCATAAAATCAGCATATTATCCATTCTCGTGAAAAGCACTCTCCCCTTCTGGCTTATAGATTTCATGTTACTGCCGATATGACATTTTGACTGTTACTATTTAGGGAATAGACCAACCGTCCGCTTCATCAATAGAGGTGGAAGTTGTCGTTCTACTTTTGTAGAGACTGTCTTCGCCGCTTATCTTTCGGAATTCGCTCATATC
>JAAZKT010000099.1 GCA_012799695.1 Clostridiaceae bacterium | reverse complement strand
GTTCTCTAAAGGCTGAAACAGGAAACAGATTAAGCATTTGGCACTCCTCACCCGTACAGTTTTTTAACTTGTTTCGAATAATTGCGACACATGGGAAGAGATCGGTTCTCTAAACCAAGAAATAGAGGGGAAGACTGACTGTCGCGCACATTCACTGTACTATTTTTCAATTAGTACTGAAAAATAGTGCTCGGAGTGCCACGTACACATTGCACATTTGAAAAAGTGACGCTCTCGTTGTCCTATGACTGGGTTTCTAGTAAATCCGTTGACGTGACAGAGAATAAGGGGCATAAAAAACGACTCAGGAATTGAGCCGTCTACATGAACGAAGGCGCTACCTGATAGTTCCAGCAGCGCCTAAATGGCGAGCATAGTAGGACTCGAACCTACGACCGACAGCTTAGAAGGCTGTTGCTCTATCCAACTGAGCTATATGCCCATAAAACAGTTTCCGGATGTATGGAGCGGGTGAAGAGAATCGAACTCTCACGGTCAGCTTGGAAGGCTGATGTTCTGCCACTAAACTACACCCGCAGAATTCCGGAAACCTTTGATATGATACAACAGGTATTAACTTTTGTAAAATACGAAATTGACTATGCCCCAGATCACGCCAGATCACAGATCAAACAAATCAAACGGATAAATATGAAAAAATATTCCTAGTCAGCAACCTCAGGCGATAACAACAGGGATTCCGGCACATACCCCACACGATCGTCAGCTGTCCTGATCATAACCCAACCGTCTTTCGGATACGTCAACTGAACAACATGCTCACCACGCCCGACAGTAGCCACCAGCACATCGCTATTGGGCGCTGCAACGATGCGCAAGCTACTCGCGCGCACCTCCACATCGATTTCAAAATCGATCTGCGGCTGGTTACTACTGTCGACAGTTGATACTTTCGGTATATCGCTTTGTAGTGAATCAGAATCGTCGCTCTCCTCTCGCATCGAAACGAGAATCGCCACGAGGATGACGAGGATAATGAGCAGAATGACAATGTATGCAAGAATAGAAAGTCCTCGTGACGACGGAATCAGATTCATCAATCGACGATTTGTACCGGCGATGCAATCACGAAAGCCTCCGAAATTCCATTCTTTAACACGGTCAAGCCAAGTCACTTTGCGACCGTACGTCTCGGCAATTTCATCCTTCGAACGACGGGAACGCGATCGTGTTCCCGATTCTATGATGTCTACTTTGTCAGGACCGTATACGCCTTGACGGCCTGAATGCGTCGTAAACCGGGGCGGTCTTGGTAGGCTTAGTTCCTCATACGTTTGAACTTCGGGTCGCATCCTGTATTGCTCAAGTTCAGGCGGCAAAATAAGCACATTGCCATCCATCAACGGTACGACCTTGGACCACCTAATCCTGCGAAACCATTGGTCGCCACTGCCACCCCTAGTCCGTCGACCGGCAGCACGCCCTCTGGAATCGGCACTAAGGGCTTCAGGCTCAGGCTCAAGCTTTTGAATCTGTGCGGAAAACCATGTTTTATCAGACAGATATCCGTAGTTCGAAGCCAACCGCATCAGTTCCGTCATTGCAACATTGACTTGACGAATATCCGTAAACATCGACTCAAGATCAGCGCAATCGAAGAGGTCAATGAAAGACGGATCGATGATCAAGAGATCATCACCCTCGCTGGGTCTGAAAGCGTAGAAATCGAGAGGTATGCCAAGCGAGAGCAACGCATCTTGCTGAGGAGGGTACGTCGGCTGTTGGCGATAAAGACGATTTCCACGAAGAAGATAGACGCCTTGGTCTCGGTGACACCAAATGAGAACACGATGCGCATCCATCAAAAGGATAAAGTCAGCATCAAGATCGCGAGACTGGGCACATTGCGGGAAACGAGCCAAGCCGTTGATCTGCAAATCTCGAAAAGTCATCAACCACAACCTTAACAGGGCGCGCGTCGACGAGATCGAAGCAGGGTCGTCGCGATGCGTAAACAAGCCGGCAATCATTTGGACGCGACGATTCCCGGACATCACGTAATAGCGCTGATGCTGTGATGCCAGCAATCCGATATCGCGGTCGTTAATCTGCAACGTCAATTCATGACGGTCAACATCCGCTAAATGAGCTGTGAGTGTCGAGCGTATCATGATATACGGAGTACGCCCCTTCTAGTTGATCTAAAATCAGTATGGCGGTCGATGAGACCAAAATCATTCTAGCACGCTTAATGGTGTTTCATCTCGGACTATTCTATACTCATCCTCTAAAAGTCCGAATAAAAGAAGATCGCCATAGCTGTCCCTTCTCCTTATCACTTCACGCATACGCCCTTCATGGATAAAACCGAGTTTACGAAACAGCTGAAGCGAGGGTTCATTACCCGGCGCTACACGCGCGGTCACGCGATGGAGTCTAAGTTCACCGAAAGCGTAATCGAGCATGAGCATGCATGCTTCCGTTGCAAGTCCCATGCCACGCACATTGACATTTGAAATCATCACGCCCAATTCACCGTTACCCGAGACAAAGTCGATATCGGATATTGAGACAATGCCTATCGTCTTCCCGTCATACCTGCAGGCAAAGACGAGATTCCGCTCTCCATCATTCCAATCCTCCATGAGGACGCGAAGCTGCTCATCGTTACGCGGCATCAGTTTATCGGGAAGATAATGATACAAAGCGTTGGTGTCGGCAAAAAACGGCGCAATAGCGACCATATCCTCCGGCTTTAACGGAGCGAGCAGAATACGTTTGCCTCGAAGAGGCATGTCTTCACACACAGCGTCAATCGGCTTGTCTGCGATGGATTCGTCAACTGAGCGACAATCCTTTTTTGTCATCTTTTACCTCCGTCAGCCTTTCACTTTTTCTTCGTTTTCACATCATACAGCATAACACCGGATCAACAAATATAACAAAAACGCTTAGTTAATTCCTTATCCACTATATCAATGACAGTTGATTCATGTTTGCGACGTGGCATAGGGGACTCCTAAAGGTGTGCCATACATATATTGCAAACTATGATCAAAAATGAATTCAAAAAAACCCTGTAGCCTCACAACCACAGGGTTTATAGGGTGGTGATCCGCTGGGGGATCGAACCCCAGACCCCCTGATTAAAAGTCAGGTGCTCTACCGTCTGAGCTAGCGGATCGAATGGCTGGGATGGCAGGATTTGAACCTGCGAATGCGGGAGTCAAAGTCCCGTGCCTTACCACTTGGCTACACCCCAACATGATGACGAAGAGCATGGGGTGGAATATGGGACTCGAACCCACGACCTCCAGGGCCACAACCTGGCACTCTAACCAGCTGAGCTAATTCCACCATAAGCTCTTCGAAAACATCTCGTTGATTTTATCAAGGGGTCGGAATAAAGTCAAGGAGATCGCAGTACACAATCACCACAACTACAGCCACAGCCACAACCACAATCATCACAACCACAATCACAAGCACCGCCCGCAATCACAAGCGCCGCCAGCAATCACAATCACCATAATCACCGAGCTATCACCGCAATCACCACTGGTTCTTTATACGAGCCGGCTCTTTATCACGGAGGAGCCTTTATCGCTCTAGTCCTCTACACCTACTTTCCACAACTCCATCTGAAGCAAATACTCCTTAATGTCAACGCCGCCAGCGAATCCGACAAGATTGCGGTTCGCACCGATCACACGATGACAAGGGATCAAGATAGGAAGCGGATTAACGCTGAGCGCCTGACCGACTGCCCGCGCAAGACGTCCAGCCTTCTCCAAATCGGGTTCTACCAAAAGCGCTAAATCGGAATACGTCTTAATCGATCCGAGCGGGATTTTTGCCACCTCTTTCCAGACACTTTGCTGAAAAGGTGTGCCGTTCGGAAATTCATACTCGATCTCCGGCTCGTGGGCGTGATTCAAGTAACTCGCCAGTTCTTCACGCGCCTTAACAAGAATATCCGGTTCATGGTCCGTCGGCTCAAGGCAAATATTCGGTATGACCAATCCTTCATCATCGACAAGTCCTCTAAAATATGCCGCCTTCCTGATGAATACTTCGTATTCACCGATATGCCCTCGAACAAACTCAATCGATTCGATTTTATCTCTCCGATCATTCGTCACGACGGCAATATAGCCGAAATCCCACGATATGAACGCCACCTGCCTGCCATCTAGCTCAGGTGAGAAAAATACGCTGTGTTCCAACTCACCCGAAAAATGCGACAAGTCATCAGCACACACCATGGTACTCGCGGTATCTTCTCCCCGCACCTGACGTTTTCGTTGCATGGAGTAGTAAACATCCATTCTGTACAGCGTATAATCCATCCGAAAAAGTTGCCGTGACACTTCTCTAGCGACCGATTCGCTGTACAATGAGCCGGAAAGCAAAACAATATTCCAGCCAAGTGATTCGAACGGATTGGTCACCAGAACATACCCGAGATCGACGCCTTCGCACACGGCAAAAAAGACGTCAGTTCCCTTCTTAGCGAGATTTGTCAGTTTCTCCCGCCACGCTCGGATGGAGAGCAGTGGACATCCTGTATCCGCCAATGCACGATATCGTGCGGCATCTTTGAGAAAACACTTCTCAAGTTGAATTGTTCGATCCACATTCGTCATCATCTTATGACACCTCTCGTCTCTCAAACGATTATCCCCGCCATATAAGTACCAGCGTTCAAATCATTCACTCAATGCCGGAATGCTTTCAAATATAAAGTCACGCAATAGCATGTCTCCGATAGACCATGTAGCGAAAACGAACTCCCTTCTCCTTCAACCATTGACCGTATGAATCGAGGTACCATTCAGGAGACGCATCCAAGTCGGGAAAGTAACAGTCAGCTTCGTACGCTTCCGCAAATTGCGTAACATGGACAGTATCGCAATAGGGAAGTAATTGCCGATAGACCATCGCTCCGCCAATCACGACAAAATCGTCATCACCATATCCCTTGCGTTTCAACAATCTCAGCCGTTGCATAAGCTCATCGACACTACAGACGTATTCACAATGATCTAGGTTGCACTCCTTGCGTCTTCTCAGTACAATATTAAGCCGACCCGGTAGCGGCTTTCCGCCGGGGAACGTGTCGAGCGTATTGCGACCGTATATCACAACCTTCCCCCACGTCAGCGCCTTAAATCGGCGCAAATCGGCACTGACGCGCTGTTGAAGCTTCCCATCGCATCCGATTCCCCACTTTGCATCACAAGCGACAATAGCAATCATTTCATTTACCTGCCGAAAAAGTCATACTTGACAACTGTTACGAAACTGCCGATAAATAACGCTCCTCCTATGTGGCAACGGGTATTTTCCTGATCGGCGGTCCGTATTCGTACCCCTCAAACTCAAAGCTCGATACGGTAAAGTCATAAAAAATCTTAATATCGGGATCCACAACAAGTTTCGGCGACCTATAAGCCGGCCGTTCGATTAATTCTCTGACAATCGGGATATGGCGATCATAGATGTGCGCATCCGCGATAACATGAATGAGTTCGCCAGGCACCAAGTTAGACACTTGCGCGAACATGACGAGCAGTATGGCGTACTGGACGACGTTCCAGTTGTTGGCGACGAGCATGTCGTTGGAACGTTGATTGAGAATCCCGTTCAAGCGGTTGCCTGTCACGTTGAACGTCATGCTGTACGCGCAGGGATAAAGAGCCATGTCCTCTAAATCTGCGAAATTATAGAGATTCGTCATTATACGGCGCGAATTCGGATTGTGTTTCAGCTCATAGAGTACGCGATCGACCTGATCAAATTCCCCCTCCGGGAACCGGTATTTCTGCGCCAACTGGTAACCGTAGGCTTTGCCGATCGTACCGTCCTCAAGACACCATTGGTCCCAGATACCTGAATTCAGCTCGCTTACACGGTTCGACTTCTTTTGCCAAATCCAAAGGATCTCGTCAATAGCATTTTTATAATACATCCTGCGCAGCGTCAGGATGGGAAATTCCTCGGCCAAATCGTAACGGTTGACAATGCCGAATCTCTTTAACGTATGCGCAGGCGACCCATCTTCCCAACGAGGGCGAACCTCTTGATGCTCATCGCTAAACCCGTTCTCGAGAATATCGCGACAATTCGCGCGAAAGACTTCATCGCAATAACTCATTGCAACCTCCAAAAAAGAAACTTCTTTTTCAATAAGTTTAGCATAGAAAGAACCGTCTCATGCTAAACAAAAAATGGACAAAAGATCGAAAAAAGAGGTGCTAAACGCACCTCGTAGAAATGGTCGGAGTGACAAGACTTGAACTTGCGACCTCTTGGTCCCGAACCAAGCGCTCTACCACCTGAGCCACACCCCGACGCCTTTGAAATATTACTTTGAATATCTGTAAATGTCAAGAACTCGCCTGTCTCAAGCTGAATGAGCTGAATGCCAACTGAATGCCAAAGTAACTTGGACAGTGAGAATCGCGGGTCGTACAGTTTAATCTGGCACATCGGATGTCCTGCTTACTTTAACACAACGCATATTAACGTTTTCGTCATTTCCTCTATACTTTCTTGACAAGGAAACGACTTGCTCGGCATAGACCAGCTGAATGCCAAAGTAACTTGGACAGTGAGAATCGCGGATCGTCCAGTTTATTATGGCACGTCGCCTGTTCTGTTCACTTTGACAAAGTGTTCATTAATCTGTATGGCCTTTCCGCTATACCTTTTTAACAAGAGAACGACAACCTCTGCGTAGGTCTCCTGCTAGGAGGTCTCTATGGCAAAGAGACAGTGAGATGATCTTTCAGTCGTGCGAATCGACCCTCCTTTATGCCGGGAACGAGCATCAAGTCTTCGATCTTGCCGAATGCGCCGTACGTGTCGCGATACGAAATTATCGCGTCGGCCGTTGCCGGCCCAACACCCGGCAACGTCTCAAGCTCCTCCCGCGTCGCTCTGTTTAAGTCGATTTTATCATTGCCTTGCGGCGCGAGTGTATAACCCTGAACCGGCTCCTGATCCGACGGATCACCGAGGCGAGGAACGAATATTTTCATGTGAGCTGTTAGGCGCATCGCGAGGTTAAAAGGTGATCGGTCGGCGTTGTCTGTAAAACCGCCGGCTGCTTCAACGAGTTCGACAAGTAGTGTTCCGTCCTTTACGTGATAGACGCCGGGGACTTCTATTTCTCCGTCTATGTGGATGGGAATCTTCAAGATTGTCGTGCTGAAAGGCGTTGGCTCCGGCTGAGCCGTCTCGCTGCTCGCGATCTTGGTCGTGATCGTAAAACCCACCCCCGAAGGTCGTCTCGCCGTGATCACGAGAATGGAGGCTGAAACAACAATGACTGCGACAAAAAAGACAATCGGGCCTCGCTTCGCTCTCCCGCGCCTATCCATTTGTCGAATCCGATGACTGGTCTTACGCATAGCAAATCCTCCAAGTCATCGTCATCATAGTGAGACTTGAAGGACGGTACATTCGGAGTCATCTGCAAAATCATGACGCAACGTGTCAAATCGACGAAGATGAGACACATCGAAACGCTCGATATGTCACAACACACTTTACAAAATATATATTAAGCTAATCTTATTCAAATTGAGTCGTTAAGGATGTTGCGTTCCTAATCGCCATAAACTCTCGAGATTGTAGAACATCCTATCCTCTTCAAGCATCAGATGAACGACCAAATCGCCGTAGTCAAGAAGCACCCAGCTACGCGCCTCGAGCCCCTCGATGTGATGTGGCGTAAGGTTGTGAATTTCCTTAAGTTTCTCTTCGACAGAGTCGGCAAGCGTTTTGATATGCGTATTTGAAGTCCCCGTCGCCACAACAAATACATCAGCCAGTGTCGTTTTCGTTGTAACTTTCAACACTTCAACATCAACCGCTTTTTTTTCTTCCAAAGCGTCTACGGCGACGGAAGCGAAGCAATCAATCTCTTCAAGTTTCATTTTTTCAATGTGCTCGTTATCAGGCGACTCTTCAGTCACGGAGCCATTGCGCTTCAGCTCACCAATTTCTTTCAATTAAACCTCCTGCCGTCTCGCTATCGTAAGATCAAATTTGGCGACATTCCAATCTCTATCGCCAACAATCCGACAACAGCGAAACTGTTGATTCCTCTTGTTTAACTATACCACGACTAAGGAGACGACCATACCTCAACTACTCGCGCCTCCCGCATACTTTCTATATGCGTTAAGACTCAATGAATTCACCTCAACACCGGAATATTTGAGTGCGGTGAAGATTTCTTCAAGACAGAGCTTCATGGCATCATCGAGATTCCCGTCCTCAGCCAATGAACGTATGGCATCGAGACGGCGGAACGTTCGGTCGAATGCAATCTTATCCGCAAGAAACAGAATCTGCCCCAATACACTCATGTCACCGCGTCCCGTCGAATGAAAAGCGATCGCATCGAGAAATTCCACTTCGCATTTCCCGCACGTCTTCGAAATGAACTTCGCCGCTGCAGGACCGTGCATAAGATCATCTGAAAGAGTCAAAAATAACGTCTCATCGTCCAGATATTGACGCGCAAGATCCTTCTGTTCCTCAAGCGGGAATTCCTTCGCCATGTCGTGAAGGAGACCCGCAGCTATCGCTTTCCATATATCCACTTCGTATAAAGAAGCCAACTTTCCTGCGTATTGCGCGACGGAAGCGGAATGCACTCTCCTCTCTTGGGAAATGAAACGCCAACTCCATCCCTCGAGGGCGACAAGTCGTTCCCAATCATCGTCGTCGACCATGGAATATACGGGTGATAACGAGTAGAGGCGATGTCGTTCGATGAAAGCAACAACGGAGTCGGGGCACTTGTCGCGGAAATCACCTTGGTTCTCATGAATTCGACGCAGATCACTCGATGCCAACATCGATGGCGGCATATCGAAGAAAACGATCTTAGCACCGTAGCGGGCAGCGGTTTCTTCAGCCTTGTTCTCCAAAACCTTAATATCGTCATCACCGCGCCTTACAACCGCGAGTGAAATTTCACCCATCAAATCTTTCACGCGATACCAAGAATCAATACTCAGTAGAACATCCGAGCCCACCAGCACCGTTATCGCGGCGGGACAATGCTGTTCTTTTAACCGTAAAATCGTTTCATACGTATAGTCGACGCCAGGCGTTCGTATCTCATCGTCCGAGACAACAACGCGAGACAGACCGTCAATACCCAGCCTCGCCATTTCATAGCGATGGGCGGCTAAGCTAATACGCCTCTTCTTATGGGGAGCTTGTCCCAGCGGCATCACGAGGACAACGTCGAGGGGCAACTGCTCAAGGGCACTCACAATAAGCTGTCGATGAGCATTGTGAAACGGGTCGAACGTCCCGCCGAAAAGGCCTATATGTTTCCCCTCAAAGTCAATCATGTATGGCTCATCTCACCATTGGTTTTTAGCTCAATCTCGCGCTGTGACTCGCGGTGTTGTGCGTCGATGATGAGCCATGCATTGATAAAATCATCGAGATCGCCGTCCATCACGCCCTCTACGTCACCCGTCTCAAATTCGGTACGGTGATCCTTGACCATGGTGTAAGGGCAGAAAACGTAGGAACGGATCTGACTCCCCCAAGCGATGTCGGAAACTTCACCTTTGATGTCCTCAATGCGATCCAACTGCTGCTGTTGCGCGAGATGGAAAAGTCGCGATTTCAACATACCCATCGCCGTCTCTTTGTTTTGGAGCTGAGAGCGCTCGTTCTGACATGTCACGACGATACCGGTAGGCAAATGCGTAATTCTGACGGCGGAACTCGTCTTATTGACGTGCTGTCCTCCCGCACCCGATGCGCGAAACGTGTCGATTTTAAGATCGTCGGGAACGATGTTGATTTCGATCGTATCATCTAGTTCCGGCAATACTTCACAAGAAGCAAACGACGTATGACGACGACCGGAAGAATCAAAGGGCGAAATACGCACGAGGCGATGAATGCCATGCTCACTCCTCAAATAACCGTAAGCATTGTCACCGGCAATACGTAATGTAACCGATTTGATTCCCGCCTCATCGCCGTCGATATAGTCGAGAACAGAGACTTCGAATTCGCGGCTCTCCGACCAGCGTGTATACATACGAAGCAACATGCTTGTCCAGTCCTGCGCCTCAGTGCCTCCCGCACCTGCATGCAACGACACGATTGCGTTCATTGAGTCATGCTCGCCGGTCAGTAATGTCTCAAGACGCAATATTTCGTAATCATGTATCCATTTCTTCATGCCGTCTCTGACCTCTGAAAGGACGGTGCTGTCCTGTTCCTCTTCCGCCAACTCGAGAAGAACCGACAAATCCTCGAGCTGAGAAGTCAAGTCGGAAAAACGCTTGCTCTTTTTTGTGAGGTATGTAATGCGTTTCTGTACAACCGACGCTCTCTTCGGATCAGACCAAAATGTCGCCTCTCCCGTCTCCTTCGTCAATCGCTCGCATTCTTCAGCATCCTGTTCCAGTCTCAACGAAAGACTGAGCGGCTCAAGCAATTCAAAATATTGATCAACAGATGATTTTAGTTCTTCCACTGTCATCTTATTCCGTCCGATCTAGATTCTGCGTACGTCTTTTTTTAAATCACCCGTTGTAATCGCCCGATACAACATGGCAATCAAACGTCCGCAAGCGAGTGTTTTCAACGCATAGAAAAAAGCGTTAATGAGACTTGACGACCACGTACTGCTCGAAAAGATCATCTGGAGCGCACTGCTGACAATCGAGAGAATGGAATTCAGGAACATGAAAGAGACAAATATGAAAAATTTCATGCCTCTAGTCATCTCGTAACTGGCTTCCATCGCATCGGGAATTTTTTTATCTTCATACACGATAATGAGGATCGTCATCGAGAACGTTGAAAGAAAAATGTAGAGCGGGATTTTCAACAACGGAATAGAAAGGAGATATGGTACGACGGTAGCGATCGCAAGCGTCAGGAATTTGAGGTAATGAAGTCCCTTAAGCCTTGATGCCGGCCTGTTCTCCTCTAGAGAATTGCCGGTTTCCGTCGGCATTTCATCGCCGAACATCGGACGGACAGTAGTCTTATATAACTGAGAATCGACCCAACTGACGGCGTACAGGAGTAGAAAATACATACTGACTGCAATCAAGAATGCCTTGCGAATGATCGCATCAAAAAACTCCCTTGGAGGAAACGGAAAAGCCTCGCGCGTGAGCAAAAATTGTAGAAGCTGTTCACGATACACGATGACGTTCATATTTTTAGGCATAGTGAGATATGTTGCCGCCGCGACGGCAAACAATAGCAAAAACCACAGGCGCACAAGCCTGTGACGCGAGACTTTTTCGATTTTTAATGCTTCAATGACGATCTGCAAGTCGTTACTGTCCTCTCGCGTGTCGTATCCGGCACATGGCCCTCGACGACACTGATTGTTGTCACCGTATTCTGAAGAAATGATAAAAGGCATCTGCCCAATGCGGCGCTAACTGTAAATGTATCATATCAAAACATACCTGCGCCATCACTTGTGAGACATATCCCAACAAGAAATAATCAGGAAGAATCAGAACCTTGTCATCCCGGCGATGTCAGCACCTGAACGCTTTGAACGCCGCGTGTCTGCCCCATGATATGGACGAGACGATCCGTTGGAATATTCATTTTGTCTGCTCGAAAAGTCACCAACATATGGATGAGACCGCTCACAGGCATACTTTGGTGAAAAGTCATAAGCCTTGCATTTGCCTCCAACAGAACATCGAGACAACGCGCAAGCGAACGAGCTAGGTCCTCTACGACAATAAGCAAGGTGACCATTTCTCCTTCCATCCCCGAAGATGTCGATCGAATTGCCCTTCTATATTTATAGTATGCGCTTCTGCTCAATCCGACGCGCTTGACCGCTTCATTGACGGACGATACAAGCTTAAAGTCGAGGAGACGCTTAACCTCCATGACCTTAAGAAATACCTCAGGTAAAACATCAGCACGAACGAGATAGAATTCTTCTGTAGTAGTCTTCGGTTTTGCCATTTTTCGCCTCCCTTCACTTATGCGATGGATCGGATCATTCGAGTGTCCGACCTCCCTCATCATCCACTGTGTGACTACAGAACGTACTTAGGAAAGCTCTTACAGCCTCGCCCCGATGACTGAGTGCATGTTTTTCATCCTCGCTCATTTCCGCCAGAGTGCGCTCTTCACCTTCAGGGATGAAGATGGGATCATAGCCAAAGCCGTTCGTCCCTCTAGGTTCCGATGCTATTGTGCCGCGACATGTGCCGTGAAAGATTTCACGACTCCCATCCGGGAACACAACCGCCAACGAACAATGAAAAGCGGCAACTCGATCAACGTCGCCTAACTGTTCGAGTGTAGCGAGAAGTTGCGTATTTTTGTCGTCGTCACCCTTTCCAAGTCCACCGAAACGTGCGGACATAATCCCCGGTGCTCCGTCGAGAGCGCCAACGCATAAGCCGGAATCATCCGCCATCACGACGTCATCTACGACACGATGTACGGCTTGCGCCTTAATCAACGCATTTTCATCGAACGTTTCGCCCGTTTCCTCTATATCAAGTTCATAGCCGATCTCCTGCAGGCCGAGAATGAAAACAGGGTAACCTTTTGCCAGAGAGCGGAACTCGGCAAGTTTGGAAACATTGTGAGATGCAAGAATAATCTTCATCATAGCGTCCTTCAAAGCGCAAGAAAATCGGCGATGGCAAAGACCGCTTTTCGAACAGTCTCTTCATTGAACGGTGAAGGATAACCGGCTTCAAGTGCTCGATCAGTCGGTTCAACGCCTTCTCGCACATTAAGCAATCTGAGCGTAGAGTGTTCCAAATCCTGATGCTGTTTTCCTAGCGGAAGGACACCGAGCACAGCGATAAGTGCGATCGCATCCGTAATATTCGATAAGGGTAACGACCACAAGCTTGGTGAATAGAGCCATGCATCATCGAGCGGGAAGAAACCGGGAACCATCTCGGACGTCCCCCCAATTCGGTAGCGTTTCGCAATCTCGCGCCAAGCATGTTGGAAGACATTCATGTCGGATACACGAGCCTTTGCGAGGAACTCCTCCATCTCATCAAGAGCACAGGCAAGCGGCAACCGCAAAAGCAATTCGGTCAATACGTACTCACGCGCATACGTCGTCATCGGTCCGTAAAAGTTTCCCCATGTCCTCTGCGAGAGAAACGACAAAGAATGACCCGCAATCTTCCTTGATAGTGATGAATTGGCATTCGGGAGTGCATACTCACCTTTCGAATACTGCGATTGATCAAAGAGGAGACAACCTGTCTCGTAGAAAAAGAGATTTACGGCATTTTCCTGCGGTATGCCATCCATCAACAAATACGATTCATTTTTTCCGGGATCATGCGCTCGCAACCATCGCGTTCCGCTCGAATGAGCAGCGAAAAAGGAAGATTCACTATCGTCATTACTGTTTGACAAAACACTTGTGCGCAAGTCGCCTTGATCGAGCATTTTTTCAAATTCCGGTACTTGGGCTTTACAGACATATCGACTCGCGTCGATAAAAGTTTTCTCTAGCGGAAATGCCTGTCGGCTCAAAACGGGAACGCCGAATTCAGCCGGATACATAAGATCCCAAGGTTCTGGATCTTCAATGCCCAGCCTACGCCATTGCAATTGATGCACATGCGATACGAGGGGCGCAACATACTCTTGTACCAGTAGACGGAACACATGCACATTGGATCGAAAAGTGCTCGTCTGTCCTGACCGTCGAGTGGCAAACTCGTAAAAGCTTTTATATCCCGCTTTCTCGCAGATCTTTCGACGCAACATATGTAACTCAAGAAATTGACCGAGCATCTCGGTTTTTTCCTTGTTCAACTGGCTAATCAACGAATTATACGCGCGCGCGCGGCGGTCACGAGAGGCGGATTGGAAGTGAAGCCTTACCTCACCGCCGATCATGCCATAATGCTTAGTTGACAGAGAGACATCTCGGAGGCGTTTTATTTGGGAGTCAACGAGCTCTCGCTCAAGTATCAAATGAGCGACTAAGTTTTTCGAAGATGTCGACGCAAATCGGTCAGCATCAATGAGATACGAGCTATTGACGAACGCTTCGAGTCTCTTTCCCTTCGATGAACGTGCAATTGTCGCCAAAAGCTCCGCTAATTCAGCATTAGCGACCAACTTGGCTTTTCCATATTCAGAATAATGGACGCAGAGCAACTGATCGTACGGCAGATGAAAAGAACGAACGCGAATCTCATCCTCGCCGGATTCCAGCTTTTGGAACAAGTCGTCTATCCCCTGCAGAACGATGAGAAGATCATCGTCCGTGACGGCGAAACGAAATTGCCTACGCATAGATTTGACGATTTTTGCAACGTCATCTGCCTCCGGTAGAGAAGGCAAAGGTTTTTCAAGAACCCCTTTCGGGACACTCTCTAGCATTCCTCACCTCTCTACATCTTCTCCACCGGTTCTATTCCGGCAATGCGCAAGCCTGCTGAGATCGTCCGCCCAACTGCGCGCGACAATACGAGTCTGGCCGCGCCAAGCGCCTCGCTCTCGGCACGCAGAATTTGCGCGTTGTGGTAAAAAGCATTGAAACAGCGCGCAATCGTCATGACCTGTCTCATCATGATGGAAGGCTCATGAGATTCTCTAGCAGTTGCAACAGACTGCGGAAAACGCCAGACCTCCTTGAGAAGTTCCTGTTCATCATCCGAAACGAGGAGTCCAAGCTCATCATCACTTATACGTTCAGCACGCTCAAGCAAACGATCGGGCGCTTTTCGCTCTATGCTGGCGCAACGCGTTACAGTATAGAGAAGATATGGCGCCGACTCGCCATCGAAGTCGAGCACATCTTCCCAAGAGAAGACGATGTCTCTCTCGCGACCGTTCCGCAAGAACGTATAGCGTACGGCACCGACACCGATCCTCTCTGCTATTTCATCGATTTCAGATGACTCCATCGTCGGATTGTTCGTCTCAATGATCGCGCGCGTCTTTGCGACACTCGTGTTGAGGAGATCTTCAAGGATGATCACATTCCCCGTCCGCGTCGAAAAAGCGCCATCCGCAAACTTTACCGTACCGAACGCGACATGAATGTTACTCTCCGGATATGGGAATCCCATCTTCTCCACGACAGCAAAAACTTGATTGAAATGATTCTTCTGAGGAATACCGACAACGTAGATGTTCCTGTCGAAGTCGTATGCGCGTTTGCGATACAGAATCGAAGCGATGTCACGCGAGGCGTAAATCGTCGAGCCGTCGCTCTTCAGAATCAGGCAAGGATTCAAGTTGAACTCCTCCAGATCCACAACTTGCGCACCTTCACTTTCAACGAGAAGATCTTTTGCTTTCAGCTCGTCTACAACGGCGGGAATCATCGGCGAGTAAAAACTCTCGCCGTTCGTATTGTCAAAGCGGATGCCTAAGCGGTCATAAATTCTATTGAACTCCATCAAACTAACATCGCGAAAATGTTTCCACAGCGCAAATTCCTCTTTGCCGCCTTGCTCCAAGCGACCGAAGGCGGCTCGCGCATCATCCTCAAGCACAGGTTCCACTTCCGCGACCTCATGGAATTTGACATATATGCGCGTCAGCTCCTCAATCGGCGAAGTCTCCAAAGCATTCGGATCGCCCCACAGTTTCCAAGCGACAATCAATTTTCCGAATTGCGTGCCGTAATCGCCGAGGTGATTAAAGCGCTCCACGTCATACCCGCCGTACTCATAAAGATTCGCGATCGACTCGCCTAAAAAAGTTGAAAAGCCATGTCCGACATGGAAGGGCTTAGCGATGTTAGGCGATGAGTATTCGACTATGACTGTCTTCCCCTCGCCCTCACGACTCGCACCGGGGCGGTCACCGCCCTCCATAGATTCCCGCAGTATCGATAGCGCAAGATAATCGCGCTTAATAAAGAAATTGAGATACCCGCTAACAGTCTCAATACGTTCTATCTTCGTAAGCAGTTCGGCCGTCTCATCACGCTCATCCGTCTCAAAACATATCTTCAAATCGTTCGCGATATCCTGAGGCGATTTTCTGAACCTCTTGGCGAGACGAAAGCAGGGAAACGCGACGTCGCCCATCTCAGGGCGAGGCGGCGGAGAGAGGCTTATCGCAACATCCGCAATGTCCTCTTCGAGATATGTCGCAAGTGCGACAGCGATATCGTTAACTATTCTCATGAACACTTGACCTTCTTCTAAAATCTACTCACTTTTCCTCAAGATAATACGCGCGTTCATATGGTGCGTGACAACACATTCATCAGATGTGACATTCCCATAACGGTGCCGGATAAACTCCTTGTTCGACGAACTTTTCCAGTGCGGCGACGACAAATGGTTTATCTTCTCTATTCGTCACACCGAACCAGCGATCCTCAACCGGTATGGCGCGAACCGTGACACCGCGCGTCTTTACATGGATACCGACAATTTCCGGAAGGAGATATTCACTTTTCAGCGGGTCACCATCACTCAGCCTATGATCCAAGAATAGCGAAAACTCTTCCTCTAAACGATTCAAAAACGCCTCAGGAAAACCGAAGAAATTCATCGAGACGAGCGTGTCGCGATCGAGCGGGTGGAACGTCACGCCGTCATCGAGCGTATAGCAAGCACCATCGCCGTCACGGTAGATCTTCTTTCGTTCTGTCAGCCCGATCAAGTCTCCGTCGGGTGAAATTTCGCTGACACCTCGCGAGACTGAACCGTAATCCGACAATGTCTCGTGCAATGGCCATAGACAGATGCCGTATTGATCTTCCGCCACACCGTCCTCCTCATCTGTCAAAAATCGATAAAGTTTCTCGTAAGCGCTCGGTCCGTAATAATCGTCGGCATTAATCACGGCAAATGGCCCGCTGATCAAGGGAGCGGCGACGAGCAGGGCATGTCCTGTCCCCCATGGTTTCACTCTGCCTTCAGGTACTTCATATCCTAGCGGCAGATCGTCGAGCTCCTGAAAGGCGTAACGGTAACGTACATGCACTTTCAGTTTCTTGCCGATCAGATCATCAAATTCTCTCTCGAAATCTTTTCGGATGACAAAAATTACTTCCTCAAACCCGGCACGGACAGCGTCAAAGATAGAATACTCCATCATGATTTCACCGTCGGGGCCGACGGGATCGAGTTGTTTCAAGCCACCGTAGCGCGAACCCATACCCGCAGCTAATATCACTAGCGTAGGCGCCATCGTAACAACCTCCGAATTACTCTCAACTAAGTCGTATCAATCATAACACGCCGAGCCAAATTGAGAGGATAAGATATATTAGCTTGATTGCAAGATCTAGCAATTCGCTGGATTGAAAAGGGACGAGACATGAAAGAAACGATTTTTCTGAGAAAAAGGAGCTGTCTCAAAACCGCTAATTATAAGCAATGATGAGACAACCTCCCTTTGGGTCGTACTATTTAC
>JAAZKT010000020.1 GCA_012799695.1 Clostridiaceae bacterium | reverse complement strand
ACTCTCGGCACCCTGATGCACTTTATTTTTCAGTTCATTGATATTGATAAACTCGCTCGTCAGGCAACAGCAGATGGGGAACGTATCTGCCTCTCCGAACTGCGCTCGATGGCGGAAGCGGACATGATCACAAAAGAGCAGGAAGAAGCCGCCCTGCCTTTCGTGCCGCAAATCGTCGAATGGGCGAAGAGTCCTCTTGCCTCGAGACTGCTCGAAGCCGAAAAAGCGACAGGGCGCGTTTACCGCGAAATGCCTTTCACCATGGCGATTGCGGCATCGGAGCTGCGCGATGATTTCCCCGACGATGAAATCACGCTCGTCCAAGGAATGATCGACCTTTGGTTTGTTGAGGAGAATGAAAAGGTCGTTCTGATCGATTTCAAAACGGACCGTCTCACGTTCGATACGGACGAACAGGCAGATGACGAAATACTGAGGCGCTACTCGACGCAGATACGCTACTACGCCGAAGCCATCACAAAAGCGACAGAGCGAGAAGTATCCGAGGCGCTCATTTGGCTCGTCCGCTACGCGCGTCACGTCTCCGTCTCCCTCGACTGAGGTATCTCCGCGAGGTTGACAAAAGGCTCTAAAACAGTGAGAATACTCGATGGAGGCAGACGGGTTCTGGTGTGCCCCGCGGTCTTCAAAACCGTTGAGGGGGGTTAGTAGCCTCCCAGGTGAGTTCGATTCTCACATGTCTCCGCCACCGAAACGCGCCGGCTCTTTTTTGCTGCAGGCATGAGGGCAGGCGCGTCGGCTTTTTATCGTAATGACGGAGCTTTCCGCGAAGACGATTTCGGCAAACGAACCGTGCCGACAATACTTTTGCGGGAGGTCCTCGGCCACGAAAGGAGAGCGGTTTTCCGCACATCACATGATCAGACGTACAGGCACAACTTCCAGAGGCATTCGGACACCCATCATCAGAAGCGGAGATAATCTCATCGACATCATCGTCGAGAGCGTCCTCCTAGCATCTGAAAGCGAAGGATTCAAGCTCCATGACCGCGACGTCGTCGCCATTACGGAGTCCGTCATCGCTCGCGCGGAAAACAATTATGCGACGTGCGACGATATCGCGCACGACGTCGGGCGACTGTTCCCCGAAGGCGAAGTGGGTATTGTATTTCCCATTTTGAGCCGCAATAGATTCGCCGTGAATTTGCGCGGCATCGCGCGCGGTGTGAAGAAAGTCGTCTTGCAGCTCAGCTATCCGTCCGATGAGGTCGGCAACAGCCTGATGGATCTCGATGTCATGGATGAAAAGGGTATTGATCCGCTTTCCGACTGCTTAACGGAAGAGCGCTATCGCAAATTGTTCGGTACGAATCGTCATGCGTTCACGGGCGTCGATTATGTCGAATATTACAGAGACATCATTGAGGCTGAGGGTGCCAAAGCGGAAATCATTCTCGCCAACAACCCTGTCGCCATCTTGGAAAGAACGCCGTATGTTCTCGTCGCCGATGTCCACTCTCGCCACCGCACGAGACGTCTCCTTGTGCGGGCGGGCGCTTCACGTGTGCTCGGGCTCGACGATATCTTGGCGACGCCCGTCAACGGTAGCGGTTACCACAGCGAATACGGATTGCTAGGCAGCAATAAAGCGAGCGAAGAGCATATCAAACTTTTCCCGAGAGGCGGCAAAGAGCTCGTCGATGCGATTGCGTCGAGATTCTTGGAAGAAACGGGCAAAAACATCGAAGTCATGATCTACGGCGACGGAGCGTTCAAAGACCCCGTGTGCAAGATCTGGGAGCTGGCGGACCCTGTCGTCTCACCTGCTTACACGGACGGTCTCAAGGGAACGCCTCGTGAACTCAAGCTGAAGTATCTCGCCGATAACGAATTCGCCGCCCTTTCGGGCAAGGAACTCGACGAGGCGATTAAACTCGCCATTCGCGAAAAGGATCGCGACGAAGACGCACAGGGAAAAGCGGAAGGCACGACGCCGCGCCGTCTTTGCGACTTGCTCGGGTCGCTTGCCGACCTGACATCCGGAAGCGGCGACAAAGGCACACCCGTCGTACTCATTCAAGGGTACTTCGACAGTCTGTCCGACTGATGTTTCCCGCTTCAGTCCGGAATAGGCGGTAGGCGCTGACCTCAAAACAGTATAAATACGCTCAACGAGGCAGCCGCATAGTGCGTTGAACGGGCTTTCCTTGTTCAACGGGAGAGGAGTCGCATGTTTCAGAAAACTGTACTATTCCGAGGAGGCGGCGATATCGCCTCGGCTTCCATCTACAAACTCAAAAAAGCGGGGTTGCGCGTCGTCGTCTGCGACATCGCCAAGCCCACCTGCGTACGTCGCACAGTTTCTTTTTGCAACGCAATCTATGAGGGAGAGTGGAAAATTCAAGGCGAAACGTCGCGATACGTTCACACGCTCGCCGACATCGAACCGACGCTCGATGCGGGATTCATCCCCATTCTGACCATCCCCGATCGCGAGGTCCTCGACTATCTCAAACCGGACGTCTTTGTCGATGCCACCATTTCCAAAAAGTCACCCAACTACGACACTTCATGGGCGCCGCTCGTCATCGGACTCGGCCCTCGTATCGTTGCCGGCGTCCATGCCCATGTCGTCATCGAGACACAACGAGGACATCATCTCGGCAGCCTGATCAGAGAAGGGGAAGCCATTGCCAACACAGGCATTCCGGGCGTCATCGGCGGGTACGACATCGACCGCGTCCTGCGCGCTCCGCATGACGGTACGATGGCGAATTGCTTCGATATTGGAGATCACGTGCGTAAGGGCGATACGATTCTGACCATCGACGGAACCGAAGTCAAAGCCCAAATCTCCGGTGTTCTGCGTGGTCTGATCGCACCGGGACACAATGTTTTCGAAGGACAGAAGATCGGCGATATCGACCCGCGCGACGACGTTTCTTATTGCATGACCATCAGCGACAAGGGTCGTAATATAGCCGGCGGCGTCCTTGAAGCCGTCGCGGCCTTTTTTGCGGAGCGACGGTAAATCCATCAACTTACCTCCGAACGGTTTAGAAATCACAAGGGAATAACAGTGACGCATCCTCTTACCGACAAACACGACGATCATATAACGCGCCGCGACACGCTCGATGGTTACGTGCGCTCGCTTATTAAGGAGCGGGAAACGCGTTTTCCCTCCCCCTTTGTGATCAGCGCCATCGGCGGAGGGGGGAAGACGACGATTCTCGTCAACCTCTTCCAACAAAAGTATCGCACTCGCTCCATCCTCACGACCACAACGGCGATGATCGCGCCCGGTCATCACGACCGAACAACGAATCCCTGCGAAGCGTTCCGTCAGCTTGACGATTCGCTCCTGCGGATTTCCGACTCGCCTCCCGAGACCTCCGGCGTGTGGTACGCACATCCATTTCCCGATGTCCCGGGAAAATACAGCGGGATCGACCGCGATATCTTCGATGACTACATCCGTGAACGGCGTGAGGAGAATGACAGCGACCTCGTCATCTTCTGCGAAGCGGACGGCTCAAAGCGCAAGCCGTTGAAAGCGCATGCGGAACATGAACCCGTCATCCCTCGAACGACCGACTTAACCTTGATTGTCTTCGGATGTGCCGGTGTAGGCAAGCCACTCACGGAGCAATTCGTACACAGAACCGATCTCTTCTCGGAAGTCATCGGCAAGGAAAAAGGTGAACACGTTGAATTTGGCGATCTTATCGCTCTATTGCGAAGCGGACATTTTTTCAAGGGAATCCCGCGAACGAGCCGCATCGCCGTCATCTTCAATCAAGTCGACTTGCTACCGGACTCGTTATCAAGCAACGACACTCTGCGGCAATGGGCGGAAGACGCGTTGGCAATT
>JAAZKT010000019.1 GCA_012799695.1 Clostridiaceae bacterium | reverse complement strand
GAAATACGATTTCGTTCCCGGAGTCTCGCATTTGACATCTCCAACTCGCGGTTGGCGATCAGCTCGCGGTTTTGTCGGTGCAGATCGCGCACACGACGCTTCTGTTCATCCACAGTGTCAAAGTGCTTGCGGGTAAAGCCGAGTTCGCGGCGGGTGCGATAAGCGAGGATGAAGGCCAGTACGGAGGTCAGGACTAGGAGGGCGGCGGCGTGGATAGGGGGCGGCTGTTGAATCCAGGATAACGGAACTGCGGCAAACGCGTACAGGTACGGGGTGCAGTCAATGGAGCCGATGAGGAGAGGAATGAAATATAAAAATGCCGGACTGCTCCACGAGAGCAAGACGAGCAGAAGGATGCACAGGGCGGCACAGGCGTTGGTGAAGCGATGCCATTTCGGGTTTTTGGCGGTCCTCAGCAAGTGCGGAAAGGCAGCGAAAATCAGGGAAGAAAATAACTCGACGATCGGAAGAACGTCTGGCTGCGAGAGCGTCGCGCCCAAAGTCGAGAGGGCAGTAATTAAAATGGAATTGATGAGCAAATCCATACATTTTCCTCCCGCATGTTTTTTTAATTATACAGCTTGGTCGCTTCAAACGGCACCGTCCGATCGAGAGAAATGACAATTGTCACCTGCGATTGGTGACATCCTTCACTTCACCGCGCGTCCACCGGAAATTAAACTGTGGGTGAAATCACGAAATAATCGGAAGGGCGGGAAGTCGTCCTACGAAGGAGGAGTCATATGCAAACAGAAGTTCGTGTACGGAATCTGGTCAAGCGCTACAAGGACCTAGTCGCCGTTGATCATCTGGATTTAGAGATTCAGAAAGGGGAAATTTACGGGTTGTTGGGTCCGAACGGGTCAGGTAAAACTACCCTGATCAACTGTATTCTTTCTCTCTTACGCTACGAAAAGGGTGAGGTCGAGATTTTCGGCGAACCGATGAAGCCGAATGCCTATCACCTCAAGCAGAACATCGGGGTGGTCTCCCAGGAGCCGGCGGTTTACGGCGAGTTGTCGGTTTACGAAAACATCGATTACTTTTGCGGTCTTTACGTACCCGATAAAGCCGTTCGGAGAAAATTGGTGGAGGAGGTCATTGAATTTGTTCAGTTGGACGAGTTTCGCAAATTTCGTCCGAAAAAGCTGTCGGGCGGCCTCTTGCGAAGGCTTAATCTGGCCTGTGGGATTGCCCACAAACCTCGCCTAATCTTCTTGGACGAACCGACGGTAGCCGTGGATCCGCAGTCACGAAACAGGATTTTGGAGGGTATCCTCCAACTCCGGGACGAAGGTTCGACCATTGTGTACACCACCCACTACATGGAAGAGGTGGAGTTTCTTTGTGACCGCATTTCCATTATGGATCGCGGCAAAATCCTGATCACGGGCACTTCGGATGAAATTAAAGCCATCAGCCGCTCGGGCGAGACGGTCAGGGTCGAGACCTTTGGTCTGGATGAAACTCATTTGAAAGCCATCGAGGCGTTGCCCACGGTGGAGTCACTTGAATACGAACAGGCTGAACTCGTTCTCAAAATGAAAGCCAAAACCAACGGGCTCTTGGACATCCTGAACTATTTCGAACACCACGACATTCCCATGACGAAAATCAGCTCCAAGCAACCGACTCTGAACGATGTCTTCTTGGAAATTACGGGAAAGGAGTTGAGAGACGATGTTTAAGCACATCACCAAATACAAGACACTGGCTCTGGTTAAAGAACAATCCTCGCTGTTCTGGACTCTCTTTTTCCCGCTCGTCTTGGTGACTGTTTTCCACCTCGCCATGTCGGGAATGTTTTCTTCCGATACCTATCGGTTTGATCCGGTTACCGTTGCCGTCGTGACGGGGGATGCCAAGCAACAAGAGATAGAAGCATTTGACACCTTTCTCAACTATGTAGGCGTCCCCGGAACCCCGGACGAAGACGACGGACCGTTAAAGGCCGATACGGATCCTCGGAATGCCTACATCATCTATATAAAAGCGGAGCCGGAAGAGGCGCGTGTATTGTTGGACAAGAATCAAGTCTACGCTTTTGTCGAGGTAGGCGAGACGGTTACGATGACGGCAAAAAATATACTCAATAGCTCTAATTCCTTGAACGGTAGCGTTCTGCGCGCCATCCTCGAACGCTATACACAGATTAAAAACACAATGAGTTCCATCGAAAACTTAGTGACAACGGGCGCTATCCGGCCGGGACCAGACTTCGAGGAAAGAATCCGGAAGGCGTTTGAGTCGGATACCGGACTACAGGAGGAAGATCAAGGAACAAAAAAGGGAGATGTGCTGATTTACTTCTTCGCTCTCTTGGGTTACCTTTCTATCTTCCCGATGGTCGGCTCGATGTCTTCGGTTGCCGAACTTGAGGCCAATCAATCGTCCCGGGCAGCACGCTCTTGGCTGGCTCCATACCCGAAGTGGAAGCGCTTCTTTGCTGAAATATTGCCGATCGTCGTCCTGTACAGCATACTGATTGTTATCATCTACTACTATCTCGGTGTCCTCGGCGTGGACTTAGGCCCTCGGACGGGTTACATCCTCGTCCTGTTGCTGCTGGGCATCCTCACGGGCATCTTCATGGGTACGGCCGTCGGCTCACTGTTCAAAGGCTCAACCGGCATCAAAACCGCTCTAGGTATCGGACTGCCACTGGCCTTGGGATTTTTCTCCGGCATGATGGCCTCCGAGATCCGCAAGCTGGTAAAGAATTCGATCCCGTTTTTACAAAAAATCAATCCGGTCTCTCTAGTGGCAGAGGGGTTGTACAGCCTGTACAACTACTCGACTTTGGATCGGTATTTTGACATCGTCATCCGCCTGAGCATTTTTCTGGCCATTGCCATCGTACTCACCATCATCGGTTTAAGGAGATCGAACTATGAGAGCATTTAAACTCTATTTTAAAGTGATGCGCGGCAGCCTTGCGACCATCCTGACCTATATCGGCATTTTCGTCGTCATCGCAAATTTCGTCATCAACGCGCAATTACCAAGTAAAGAAGCCGATCTGAAAATTGCAGAACCAAAGATTACCGTCTTTGATGCCGACGAATCACCGGTCTCCAAGGCGTTCACCGCCTATTTAGCTGAGCACGCCGAAATCGTCGAATTGGAAGATACCGAGATCGCCATCAACGACGCTCTCTTTGACGGAGAAACTTACTACGTTATTCGGATTCCGCAGGACTTCGGGAAACAGATGTTGGATCCTGAGCGCCATGATGCCGAACTGAATGCGCGAGGCTCGATCTATGTACACCTTTCCATCGTTTCTGCTCAACTGGTCGAAAGGTACAATCAGACCTTTCAGGTATACAAGCAGGCCTTCGGCGGCAGCATTCCTGCAGAGCAGTTGGAGAATACATTGGATCTGATCCGAACCGATCTGCAGGCTGAGGTTTCCACCAGTGCTTTCCTGTCAGGGGAAACATATAAAATCACCTTGTTGGGAACCTCTTTCAACAACACGTTTTATATCCTCATCGCGTTGCTCTCCTCGGTGATTGGCAGTACATTGATCGCCATGGAAAATCAGGCAGTCAAGAATCGCGATTTGGTTTCCGGCATCCCCGAACGGCAACGAACCTTCGGTATCTTTTTGGCCACCCTGCTCTTCAGCGTCGTCCTCTGGGTTTTCCTGATCGTCTTCCTGTATACCCAACTTGGTTTCGAATTGCTGACAGATACCAAGAGCCTGTGGCTGATCGGTGTGAGCTTTGTTCACATGGTCGCCGTGCTTGCCGTTGCCAATTTTTTCATCACCCTGATGCGCAACAAAGGAGCGCTGAATTTCTTCTCGACGGTTTTCAGCCTGGCGGTCTCCTTTACCTCCGGTGTTTTCGTACCCTTGGAATTAATCCAAACGCCGGTACAGAAGGTGGCCAGCTTCATGCCGACCGTCTGGGCGGTCAAGGCGAACAACGCCATCGTCCATATGCCCGAGCAGGCGCCCGACTATTCTTTTGTTTGGCAAGCGATGGGCATCATGGCCCTGATGGCGGTTGCCTTCCTATGTCTCACCCTCGTGTTGCGAAAAAGCCGCCAACGCAGTTTCGCGTAGCTTAGCGGCAAGCTTATACGCAAACACATCAATTCCTCTAGGGGCTGTCTCAAAACCGCTAAATAGCAGCGGGAGCGATACAGCCTCTTTCCTTTTGTGGACCGACTACATAAAGTCCAAAAATTCGATATTAACTGAAAAACTGCGCATGGGCATCGACGTAAAATCCAGAAATTCGATACTAACTGCAAAACTGTACATGTGGGCATCGACGTAAAATCCAGAAATTCGATATTAACTGAAAAATTGCACATGGGCGCATGTGCATCGACATAAAGTCCAGAAATTCGATATTAACTGAAAAATTGCACATGGGTATCGACGTAAAGTCCAGAAAATCGAAATTAACTGAAAAACTGCACACCGGTATGCCCCGCTCAGAGTGTAAAATGGACTCGTGACGGTATTTCTTCGGATAACATGACACGCGAGATGTTCTTCTCGTACTTATTGGGTTCATGTAAGGTGGAAAGAAAATGAGGAAGAAAATTGTCGTTGTTTCAGGCATCATCATTGTCATTCTGGCGATCGCCCTGACCGCTTTTTTCTTCTTGCGCGGCAATGGGAGCAAAGATGATTTCTGTCTTTATCTCAAAGGCGGCGAACTATTCTATACGGATTTTTCCAAAGAAGGCATTGTCAAAATTTCGCCTCGACCGTTATATGACACTACGTCTCCCCCACCGTATGATATTAAGGCTCAACCGTCTCAACCGCTTTATGATGTGGATGTAATCTACCCCGGCATAGCGATTATCGCTTCCAACTTCGGTTCTCACATCACCTTCAGCGATGACGGCAACCGCGTCTTCTTCTTCGACGGGTTTAATAATCCCTTTGACGGCGGGACTTTATACTACCGCGATATCGACAAGAAAGATGAAGACGCTAAAGAAATCGATTCTAAGGTGACAACGTATGCCATCAATAGCGAGGGAACTCGCGTCGCCTATATCGTCAACAACTTAGAATATACGTATTCGGCGCAACCCGGATCGGAGATTAACTTTCCTTCGGGAGCGGACAATGAATTGTTTCTCCACGACCTGACCGACAAAGAGAAAATCGCCGAGAACGTCCTATACTTTGACGTGACCGCTGACCTCAATAAAATCGGTTATTTGAATTATATGGGCGACTACTATCTGTGGCGTGCGAACGGGGGCACCGTTACGTTGGCGAACGAGGTTGACTACATTGCCTATGTCGCGGAAGACCTGTCAGTGTTTTATTACATGAAGGGCAATTCTCTTTTCAGGCAAACCGAAGACGGCGAACACGAGACAATGATCGCGTCGGATGTTTCCAGAGTCATCGCCATCTATAATTCCGGCGAAATCTATTACACCAAGGTTGAACAGGCGGGGAAAACGCTCATGGACTATGTGACCGATGATGTGGCATCCGCCGACGCGTCTATGACGGAACCTGTTCACCCCGGGTATCCCGATGAGCCCACATGTCCGTCTCGGATTGACTATGACACCGAAGCGGAATACGAGGCGGTATGGGACCAGTACGAGATTGATATCGCAGCGTACATAGCTGCCTGCCAGCAAATAGATGGGGTAAACAATGCCAAACTGGGCAACTATTACTCAAAACTCAAAAGAGATCGGCTTCGTGAAGAATTGAAAAGTGAAACAATCATCACCGACTATGCGCTGTATTATTTCGATGGCACTGAGGCGACCGTCGTTGCCGAAGGCGTGAACGGCGAGAGCCATGTGTTTTGGGCGTCTGATAAGCCCGTCATCGTTTTCAGCGTATGCAATGAACCCGTCGATTTGAAAATTAAACTTTCGGAAATCAGCGCCGCTTTTGAGGTGAGAGACCCGGTGTGGGCGGCGCTTGAAGCTTCCTCCGATCGATACATCGCTGCCGGTTCTACGCTGTCCGTCATCAAACAGACCAACGCTTCTTATTTTTGTATTTCCTCCGATGGAAGCGCCGTTTTTTTCCTCGATGATATTTCCGAAAAGGGAGACGGCGATCTCTACAAGATTAATATTACCGACGATCGGATAGGAGAACGCGAACTCTACGACAGCGATGTCAGTGATCATTCGATTTTCTTTGACGACGATAAAACCGTCTACTACAAAGGTGTACGCGATGACGAAAACATGGGCGATCTCTTTGTCGACGGGGAAGAAATAGATTTTGCCGTAGATATTAGGTTCCGTCCCCGATTAGAGAATGGCGCCGTATTCTATTTCACCTATTGGAACGAAAAAATGCATTACGGCACATTGAAGATGTTTAAGAATGGAAGTAGAACGAGGATATCGGATGTTTTATATGATTACACCGTCACCCGGAACGGTGACATTCTCTACCTCCATGACTACGACATCAGTTCTTATGCCGGTACCCTCTCTTTGTATAACGCCGGCAATCCGAAAAAGATCGATGATGATGTTTTCGCTCTGATTACTGTCAATGAATATGGAATCAGAAGACGTTATTATTACGTGATAACCCACTAGTAGGCAAGATAATCTCTTCCCGGAATACTTAATAATATCCTTAACATTTTTTCTTTCTAAGGTCAGTCTTTTGTCCAATGTTCGCAATGCAAGGATACGGCGTTCAGGCTATACTATTCAGAAGAGTCTTTTAATGGACTCATGCTCTTAAGAAAGTCAACCGTCAGAGGAAAGTTTGTTTTGATTGTAAACGCTCTAATATTTATAGGCATCATTGTTTTGGTCAGCGTCTTCCTTAGTGAAGTGTCGGATAAGTTCGGCATTCCCATGCTGCTATTTTTTATCATGTTCGGTATCGCAGTCGGCAGCTCGGGGCTTTTAGAATCATTTGATAACTTTGACCTCGCTAACAAGGTCTGCTCGATCGCCTTGATTTTCATCATGTTTTACGGCGGCTTCGGAACGAGATGGAGCGAGGCGAAGCCGGTCGCAGGCAGAGCGATCACACTCGCCTCGCTCGGTGTTTTTTTCACGGCCGCCATCACGGGGATCTTTGTCCATTTTGTGCTTGGATTTCCGCTTTTGGAAGCCATGCTACTCGGAAGTGTTATTGGCTCGACGGATGCCGCATCCGTTTTCTCTATCTTGAGAAGACGCAAATTGTCTCTCAGAGACAACACCGACTCACTGCTCGAACTTGAATCTGGATCGAACGACCCTTTTTCGTATATTCTCACCGTCGTCTGCTTGTCGTTGATGCTCGAAGGTGTCAAAGCGGAACAAGCTTTCTTGATGCTTTTTTTACAGGTCGCCGTCGGTGTCGCCGTCGGTGGGGCAATGGCAGTCCTCTTCGTCTTTTTGCTCCGCAAAAACATCGCGTTCAAAGGCGGCGGCAATGAAGTGTTCACGACGGCCATCGCGCTACTCGGATACGCTGTCGCTGAGATCTTGGGCGGGAACGGTTATTTGAGCGTCTATGTGATCGGAATCGTGCTGGGAAATCAGGAATTCCCTTCAAAGCGTGCCCTTGTAGCGTACTTCGACGGAATCAATATGCTCGCGCAGATTCTGATCTTCTTCATCTTGGGATTGTTATCCAATGTACAGGGAATCGTCAAGGCATTCCCCTACGCGCTCGCCATCATGCTCTTCATGACTTTTGTCTCAAGACCTGTCAGCGTCATCGGTCTGATGTCGCTGTCGAAGCGATCCTACTGGCAGCAAAAACTCGTCGTCTCATGGGCGGGAATACGCGGCGCGGCGAGTATCGTATTCGCAATCGTTGCCGTCAGTAGCGGCATCGCGCTTGAAAACGACCTGTTTCATATCATCTTTACGATTGTCTTGTTGTCACTCGCTTTTCAGGGCGGGCTTATGCCGCTGGTTGCCGTCAAAACGAAAATGTACGACCCTGAAGGGGACGTCATGAAAACTTTTACAGATTACGAAGAAGAACGGAAACTTCACTTCGTGATGTCGGAGATCTACGAGGACCATCCGTGGATCGGAAGCAAGTTGCAAGACGTTTTCCTTCCGAAGGATATACGCGTCGTGCTCGTCGAGAGAGACAGCAAACAATTTATGCCGAACGGCCAAACGCTATTTGAATTAGGCGACCGTCTGACGCTCAGCGCGCTGCACTACGATCCTGCGCTCAACCAAATTGAATTGAACGAGCGCACTGTCAAAGAAGGCGATCGTTTCGCCGGGAGATACATTCGCGACCTGAAACTTCACGCAAACGAGCGAATCGTTCTTCTTGAACGCAACGGTGAAGTGATCATTCCTACGGGCGACACACAAGTTCTGGTCGATGATTTGATCGTCATCAACTGGATGCGGATATAAGACCAAGTATAAATAAAGGGTTTCATAAGAATTTGCCGATAATTTACAGAATACTGGTCGGAAGGATGGAGATATGACCGAGAAAGAAAAAGAATCGTTAGACATCTCTTCTGAAGACGATATCGATACGAACGATGAAAAGATCGACAGAGAGTCGACTGTCGCTGACCACCAAGGTGAAAACGAAAAGGACGACGCCTCTGGGAACAACGGCGGAAACGATGAGAAACGTCATTACAGGCGCTCAACGCACTCTTCAAAACGCCTTGTACGCTATTCTCAACGAGCGGCGAACGGTGTTTTGCCGCTTATCCCGATGCGCGGTATGGTGATCTATCCCGGTGTTCTGCTTTCTTTCGATGTGGGCAGAGAACAATCCATTGCGGCATTGAAATTCGCGATGGAGGGTCGACACGAAATCGTCCTCGCAAGTCAAATAACACTCGACGCGTTTTGGCCCGAACCTGATCAAATTTACCGCGTCGGAACGCGCGTTTTCATTCGCCAAGTGTTGGAACTTCCCGACGATACGCTGAAGGTGCTCGCCTATGGACTGGAGCGCGTCGAAATTGAAGATTTCATTCAAGATGATGAACATTACATGGTCCGCTACAGATCTCTCACTTCCGAGACACCCGATAAGACACCCGTGCTCGATGCGTCAATGCGTCTGATGGGCGAGCTGTTCCAACGTTATTCCGCGATATCGGAACGCGTCACGCCGGAAGCCGTGATGCTTGTCCGCAATGAAACGGATCCGGGTCACGCCGCGGATATCATCGCCGGTCAACTCCCCATACGTTTTGACGAACAGCAAAAAGTACTGGAAACCATTTCCGTTACCGATCGTGTCCAAATGATTCTGAAGATCCTGCACCGCGAGATCCAGCTTGCAGAACTCGAGCAGAAAATTGCGACACAGGTACAAACACAGCTCGAAAAAAACCAAAAAGATTACTACTTACGCGAACAGATACGTGTCATTCAGGAAGAACTCGGCGAGCCGGGCGATGCTGATGATGAAATCGCTCTACTCCGCGAACAACTTGAAATGTCATCTATTCCTGACGAATACAAGCCGAAAATCGAGAAAGAAATCGATCGCCTCGAGAGATTGCCTTCACATTTCCCAGAATACGCAACACAAAGAACATGGGTGGAGACTTTGCTCGAACTGCCATTTGGCAGAGTTACGCAGGAACAGCATGACTTGGCGAGAGCGCGCCGCATTCTTGAGCGAGACCATTTCGGCATGGTAAAAGTCAAACAGCGCGTGATGGAATATCTCGCCGTTCGCAAACTGCTTGTCGAAACGGAAGGCGATTCTTCGCTTCGCGGACCGATTCTCTGTTTCGCCGGACCTCCGGGGACGGGCAAAACATCTATCGCGAAGGCGATCGCCGAATCTCTCGGGCGTCGTTACCACCGACTTTCGCTCGGAGGTATACGTGATGAAGCCGAGATCCGCGGTCATCGCAGAACGTATGTCGGTTCCATGCCCGGACGAATTATCCAAGCCATCCGCCACGTCAATACGGACAATCCGCTGATCCTGCTCGATGAAATCGATAAGCTCGGCAGCGATTTTCGCGGGGACCCGTCATCGGCATTACTGGAAGTGCTCGACCCCGAACAGAACAACTCTTTTCGCGATCACTACATCGAGATTCCGTACGACCTTTCGAAGGTACTTTTCATAACGACGGCAAACACGGTCGACACCATTCCTACCGCACTCTATGACCGTATGGAAGTGATTGAAGTGTCGGGCTATACAGAAGCGGAAAAAGTAGAAATCGCCTCCAAGCATCTCCTGCCGCGAGGACGCAAACAGCACGGTCTGACCGGTACGGACTTGCAAGTAACACGCACCGCACTTGCAAAAATCATCCAAGGATATACTCAAGAAGCCGGCGTCCGACAGCTCGAAAGGGAAATCGCCAGACTCTGCCGCCGAGTCGCCATCGTCATTGCGGAAGCGGCGGAAGAAGGTACCAAGAAAACTCTGCGCGTCACGCCGAACAATCTCATCGAGCTCCTCGAAAAGCCGCGTTATTCATTTGATATGGCAGATAAAGAAGACCAAGTAGGCGTCGCGACCGGACTCGCATGGACATGGGCGGGCGGCGACACGCTCGCCATCGAAGTGAATGTGATGCCCGGGACAGGCAAGCTTATTCTGACGGGACAACTCGGCGACGTCATGAAAGAGTCCGCGCAAGCAGCTCTTACATATACGACCAGCCGTTCGGAAGCGCTCGGACTGAAACCGGAGAGTATGAAAGAACGCGATATCCATATTCACGTCCCTGCCGGCGCCATACCGAAAGACGGTCCTTCGGCAGGCATCACGCTGGCGACGGCGTTGGCATCTGCCCTGACGGGGCGACCTGTCCGTCACGAAATTGCGATGACTGGTGAAGTAACGCTACGCGGGCGTGTTTTGCAAATCGGCGGTCTTAAGGAAAAAGCCGTCGCCGCTCACAGAGCGGGCATTCGCATCGTTCTGATCCCGAAGGATAACGAGCGCGATATTGAAGACATTCCCGATACAGTCCGAGAAACTCTAACATTCATGACCGTCTCTAATATGGATGAAGTTCTCGAGATTGCACTCGCGAAAGAAAGCGAAAAAAATAAATAGGGTCCACTGAACGAATCAGCTGTTAGAATTTTATTACGCTGTCGCAACCAATATCTGCCGTCTTTTTGCGAAAAATCGCATGGGAAAAAAGAAGATAAAAAGATCTCGCAGGATCTTCTG
>JAAZKT010000098.1 GCA_012799695.1 Clostridiaceae bacterium | reverse complement strand
CGTCACGGATACACGATACCAAATCCTGAATCGAAGACAAAACACACTCGTCGCGCACAAACGTTCCGAATTCAACATCGATCGCTTCACCGTGCAGGTTGCCGGCGTAATCGTATATGTGCGTCTCGACGAGCACTTCGCTTTCTTGCTCACGTACGGTGGGAACGATTCCGATATTGCTGATTGACGGAAACCTTTCACCGTCTAAACGCGCGTACGTGGCATAGACACCGCGTCTCAACAGCGCCGCTGTCGGAGGATACGGAAATTTGGCGGCAGGAAACCCGATTCTCGACTCGAGATTGCTTTCGCTCACAACGGTGCCTCGAAGACGAAAGGCTCTCCCCATCATTTCCGTCGCCTCCTCGACTTGACCTAAGGCAAGAGCTTCACGGATTCTCGTGCTCGTTACTTTGATGCCTTTCCACGTGAAGTCGGAAACAATTAACGGCTCCAATGCGTGATGTTCGGAATACTCTTTAAGAAAAGCTACATCCCCCTGGCCTTTCCAACCGAACCGTCCATCTGCACCGATCGCCAGCAATCGTGTATTGAGTTTTTCCTCCAGCACGTTACGCAAAAAAGATTCCGCGCTCAAGTGACAAAAATCGGACGTCAAGGGTATGAGAAAGACGTCTTTCACGCCCAGTGCACGGAGTGCCTCAATTTTCTCATCGTCTGTCATGAGAAAATCGTGGTTGACTTTCCTTTCGTTAAAGTCCATCCCCCCCTCATACGAGAAAGTAAAAACGCCTGGCCGGAGCTCGAGTTCTTCGCTTCGACGCATCATCATCAATGTGAGATGGCGATGACCTAGATGTACCCCGTCAAAAATACCCAACGCGATGCCTCGAGCCACTGGAGGGATCCGATCTAACTGTCTGTATACATTAAATGCCATTTGGACGGACCATTCCTTCAAATGATTTAATTTCAGTCGGTTCCAAAAAGACGCGTTTTACGCGGTAATATTGTCCTTCAATAAAACCGAATGCAACGAGTTGTTCACCATGACAGAAGACGATCAAATCGTCTTCTCCATGTTCCGTGCACTCGCAATGCGGCGGAAGAAGTCGTCCCCTGCTCACAGGAACTTTCCGACCATGCGCAAGATCGAGAGCACCCTCCCGATCAAACATAACGCGTCGCCAAAAGGTGAATACGGAGCCGATCGACTTGATTGTTCCATCTTCGATCAGACATTTTCGGAGACACATGGGATCGCGCCCGAGCTCATTGAACGCATCAAATAAACGTTCGAGCGTAACGCTTTGCTCTACTGTCAGAGGACCCGCCGCCAGTCGTCGCAAACTGCGCGCATGGGCGTTGCAACCGAGCGCACGACCGAATTCTTCCGCGAGCGCGCGGATGTATGTTCCTGCGCTAACAAGAAATTCAACAGAGACGACGGGAAACCCCGTATCCTCATCGAGCGTTATACCGTGAAAGATTGCCTCGTAGACGGTAATCTCACGTTCAGGCAAATCGACTTCACACCCTTCGCGCGCATATCGGTAAAGGCGCTTGCCGTCAATCTTGACAGCTGAAAAGATCGGTACGCGTTGCATCCTCTTGCCGATAAAGGAACGCGCGACGGCCTCGAGCTCTCTTAGGGCATGTTCGTCTCTTGAAACGAATCGCTTCAACATCGCTTCAGGTGTTCGCTCAATCGCTGTTCCCGTATAATCCATCGAATCAGTCGACAAGCCGAGCGATATGCCGCAAAGGTAGCGTTTGTTCCAGTCGAGCATATAGTGCGCAGCCGCGGTAGCGCGACCGTAGCAAATAGGCAGCACGCCCGTCGCAAAGGGGTCCAGCGTTCCCGTATGACCGAGTCTCTTCTCTCCAAGAAGCACACGCATGCGCGACACAACGGCAGACGACGTTAAGCCTTCTTCTTTATCAATCATGAGTATGCCGCCTGAAGTGAGCGTCATGCGCGAAGCTCTCCCTTACATGCGTCAAGAAATATCTTTGCCTCTCGTACAATCGAATCCATTGCCTCGCCCATTGTGATATCATTCAGAGTCGCCCCTGCCGCGCGACGATGTCCCCCGCCGCCGTACCGTTTCGCAAATTGTGCAGCATCGAAGCACCCGCTCGAGCGAATGTTGACACGTACGCTTGGCGGCTCATTAGACTCGGAAAAAAGCAAAGTCACTTCCGTACCGTCCGCACCCCTCATCTCCGAAGCGAAGTTTCCAAGGTCGTCATCCGTAACGCCGCGCCGATCGATCATATCGCGGGTCACCGAAGCGACTAAAATGCGTCCGTCATCGAACGCCGTAATGCCGGAATAGACGTCTCCTTTGAACTGAAGCCGCTCGACTGTCGTACGCTCGAAAATGTCATAGTTGAGCGACGCCAGGTCGACGTCGAATCGCTCGAGTAGAAACGCAGCCTGTCGAAAAACGACGGGCGTAGTATTGCTGTATGAGTATCTGCCCGTGTCGGTGACGATGCCTGCAAGTAAAAGGACAGCGATATCTCTATTGAATAACGGTTTGGCAAGGTAAAGTTCCAAGTCCCAGATAATTTCAAAAGCCAATTCACACGTCGAAGACGCGGACGGTACAACGAGATCCAACCTGCCTAAGTCAGTTGAGACAACGTGGTGGTCGACAGATCCGCGGAGACGCGACCGGGTTAACCAACCGGCACGTTCTCCCACGCGGTTCTCCTCATGACAGTCAATCGCCAAAGCAAGATCATAAGGAGAGTACTTCAAGCTAGGTTCATAGACTTGTACCGTCTCGAGAAGAGGTAGATAAGACAGAGATTCGGGTAACTCCGAGTCGACCAAAACCGTCGTTTCACATCCGACCGCACGGAACACTTCAGCAAGTGAAATGGAAGCGCCGAGCGCGTCGGCATCCAATCGCTCATGAGGCAGAAACACAATGCGACCATTGACTGATGCAAGGTCGAGAACAACTTCAACGAGTCGTCTTCTAATGTCTTTTTCCTTACTCATCGCACACTCCTGAATACCGATTCACAAAATCGTATGCACTTCATGCACATCGATTCCGTGACAGCTTTGTTCAACCGCCCGTATGCAGGTCTGTTCTATCCGCGATTTTTTTGATCATTGACCGTCTTTAGGAGCCGATCGATCGATTCGCCGTAACGCAGACTCATATCCTCCACAAACACTAAACGCGGCACTTTTTTGGAGCGCATTCTGGCGGCGAGCTCTCTGCGGAGAAATCCTGCCGCTTTTTCAAATGCTTCTCTCGCCTTTTCGCGGTCTTCGTCAGATCCGTACACACTGTAGAACACTCTTGCCATTGTCAGATCGTTACTAACCTCAACACCCGTCAAGGAAGCGATCCCCGAAATACGCGGATCGTTGATTTTTTTGTAGATAATATCGGCAAGAATCCTGTAGACTTCATCACCGTATCGGTCAGCCCTACGCATCTTCCTTCACTTCCCTCATCGTGTAGAATTCGATCTCGTCGCCGATTTTAATATCATTAAAACGATCGAGGCTGATGCCACACTCATATCCCGCCGCGACCTCACGCACATCGTCTTTAAACCTGCGAAGCGAGGCAAGTTTAGTCTCATAGATAACGATACCGTCTCGAACGAGCCGCGCACTGTCGTTTCGATTGACCCGGCCCTCAGTTATGTAACAACCGGCAATAGTACCGACGGCAGAAGCGTGAAAGACATTGCGGACTTCGGCATGCCCGACGACAACTTCCTTGAAGACCGGTTCCAACATACCTTTCATCGCCCGCTCGACTTCCTCGATCGCCTCGTAAATGACACGATAAAGATGGATATCGATGTCTGAATCGGCCGCAATCGCAGCCGCAGTGGACGCCGGCCTCACGTTGAAACCGATAATAATCGCGTCCGAAACTTCGGCAAGGCGGATATCCGACTCCGTAATCGCACCAACGGCGCCGTGAATCACGTTGACGCGAATCTTTTCCGTCGTCAACTTCGTCAGAGACTGCGTCATCGCCTCGACAGAACCTTGTGTATCGGCTTTCACGATGATGTTGAGGTCAATCACTTCCTCATCTGCCATTCGCATGAATAGCGTATCAAGCGACATACGGGAGGACTGACGCAAAGCGGACTCGCGTTCTTCCGTTTTACGCTTTTCAACGAGATCTCGGGCAATGCGCTCATTCTCCACCTGGTAAAGGGTGTCGCCGCCTTCAGGAACCTCATCGAGTCCGATAATCTCAACCGGCATCGACGGTCCCGCCTCTTCCAGTTGCAGACCGCGATCGTTATACATCATGCGGACGCGCCCGATCGCACTGCCAACGACAACCGTATCGCCCTGTCTGAGCGTACCGCGCTGAATGAGAATTGTCGCAAGGGGGCCGCGTGTCTTGTCGAGTTTCGCCTCGATGACAGTTCCTTTCGCCTGTCGGTTCGGATTGGCTTTAAGTTCCAGAACATCGGCAGTCAGAAGGATCATATCCAACAGCTCGTCCATATTCTGACCCGTCTTCGCAGAGACGGGAACAATGGTCGTTTGTCCGCCCCAGTCCGAGTCTATTAAATTGTAATTCGCCAATTCGCGTTTGACTCGATCGATATCAGCCTCCGGGCGGTCGATCTTGTTGATCGCGACGATAATTTCAGTATTCGCAGCTCGAGCGTGATTAATCGCCTCGACAGTCTGCGGCATCACGCCATCATCAGCGGCGACGACAAGGATCGCAATATCCGTGACTTGCGCGCCGCGCGCCCTGAGCGTTGTAAACGCTTCATGGCCGGGAGTGTCAAGGAATGTGATGGTGCGTCCATTAACCTTGACCGAGTACGCGCCGATGTGTTGCGTAATACCGCCCGCCTCACCGGCAGTCACGGACGATTCACGAATATGATCGAGGATCGAAGTCTTTCCGTGGTCAACGTGTCCCATGACAACGACAACAGGTGGTCTCGGGATGAGATCTTTTTCGTCATCGTCCGAATCGTCAAACAGAATGTCTTCTTCCGTGACCACGACGAATTTTTCACTCGTGATACCGAATTCAGCCACCACGATTTCCGCTGTCTCGTAATCAATATCCTGATTGATGGTTACCATCATACCGAGTCCCATTAACTTCATGATGACATCGGCAGTCGATTTCTTGATCGCCTCCGCCAATTCCTTTACCGTCAGATGCTCAGGCAACACAACATGAGTCAACTGGGCAACGGGGCGTTTGGGAGAAGCGGACGGCTCACTCTCTGCACGTTGACGGCGCAAACGCGCACCTCTTTCCATCGCTTCCTGTTGTTCACGACGGATTTGTCGGTCACGATGTTCTTGATCGCGCTGACGTCCGCGATCTCTTTGCCGCCTAGAAGCGGCAGGAGGCGGTCCTTCAGCGATCGGAGCATCGATGGGCATATCGGAGGTCTGACGCCTCGTCCTTGACCTGCGAGGCTCTTGCTCGCGGTCAGGTGAAACAGGGGTAGCCGGCGGACGTTTCACATCGCGCACCGGACGAGCCGAAGGTCGTGAAGGACGCTCCCGCTCGCTCATGGGAATGCTGTCGCGGTCGCTGCCGACATAGCTGCCTCTCTGCGGTCTGACGGGACGCCCATCACTCGTCGTTGCAGGCTTCTTTCGCACCTGCTCAGACGGCACGACGGGATCCGGCGTTGTAATGCGTTCCGTAATCGGAAGCGAAAGCTCCGCGATGCTCCTGCGATCTCTTCGACTCGACCTAGTCGGTTGCTTAGGCGCCGGACTGGCAGGAGTCTCTCTTTTGACCGTCGGCAACGGTTTTGGCTCTTCCTTTTTATCGGCTCTCGTTGCAGGCTTCGAAGTGGGCTTAGTCGTCGGCTCTTTCGCAACGGCCGCCCGCGTAGTTTTGGACTCCAATTCCGAATCGGCAGGACGCGCCTTGGCGGTTTTCGAAGCGACAGGTTTTACAACCGATGGTTTTTTGCTCTCGCCCTTCTCCGGCTTAGGCTCCTCTGCGGGAGTATCTTTCTTCTTTGTCCGTTTTTCCGCGGAGGGTTGTACCTTCACATCCTCTTTTTCCGTCGTGACGACCTTCGTTTTGTCCTTCGGAGTCGCCGCTTTTTCAACAACCGGCACAGGGGGTTCAGGCACTTCCGCCTTTGGTTTCGCTTTCGGCGTCACGACCGGCTGTGTTTCCGGCTCCGTCTCAACAGGCATTTTTCCTGAAACTGTATCAATCGCGGCAGGCGGTTCAGCCTTAATCTCTGTTGCGGCCTGTTTCGGTTTCTTAATAATCTTGATGACGCCCGGAATACTTTTTCCGGAAATACCTTGAATTTCAATCGTCGAGGGACCTGGAAGGTCTTTTAACCTTTCGTCGGGAGAAGGTTCATCCTTAACAGGCGTTTGTTCCGCTTTTTCAGGCTTTTCCGGTATTTCGAACGTCTCAAGAAGAGCGCGCGCTTCCATTTCGCGGCGTTGCCTCATCGCCTCGTCTTCGGTGATAAATCCTGCTCTGAGTCCTGAATCTGCTTCTTCACGTTTTGCCATATTCAGTTCATTCCTCCTGTCTATCGACACCTTCCAAACCTTTGCGTTCTATATCCGCCATACAGACCCCGTTCTCCGGCATCCGACGTGTCAGCCCTTCGTCTGGAGATGACACATCTGCCACGGTATAATCAATATTTTTCCAAATTTCTTCCGGCACTGGGCATTTAAGCGCTCTCCGGAGCAAATCTCTTTTTTTCGCTTTTTCGACGCATTCCCGCCGATAACATAAGTAGGCGCCTCTGCCAGGCAACTTCTGTTGACTGTCAAACGTAACTACACCGTCTTTCGATGCTGTTATGCGCATAAGCTCACGTTGATCGCGTTTCTCGCGACAGGCAACACACGTGCGCAGAGGTCTCTTTTTTTGTCGCCGTTCACTCAATATTCGAACCGCCTTCCGGCATATCATCCGTCTCCTCACCGAGGACACTTTCTTCATCGCCGTCCTCGAGCGTACCAATGGCACTCTCAAGCGCTTCGAGATTACTCTCAGACGACGGCATGACAGGCGATATGTCATTTGAAAAACCGTCGTTTTCGAATACCTCTCCGCCGTCGGTGTCTTCGCGTTCCGCTTCATCGGCGGCAACAGCTTCATCAAAATCGGACAACCAGCTCGCCTCTATGAGCTCGCGGTATTGCGTCTCACTCTTGATATCAATTTTCCACTCCGTCAGCTTTGCGGCGAGACGGGCGTTCTGACCTTCCTTGCCGATAGCAAGGGATAGCTGATGATCGGCGACAATCACGCGTGCACTCTGCTCTTCCTCATCGAGCACAACGCGCATGACTCGCGCGGGTGAAAGAGCGCTACTGATGAATTCGGCAATATCGGGATCCCACTCGATTACATCAATTTTCTCTCCGTTGAGTTCCGTGATGACCGATTGGACGCGCATTCCGCGCTGTCCGACACAGGCGCCCACCGCATCGATATTCTTGTCATGACTTGTCACGGCCATTTTCGTTCTCGAACCGGCTTCACGTGCAATGCTAACGATCTCGACGATACCGGCACCGATCTCGGGAACCTCTTGCTCGAACAAGCGCCTGACGAGCCCCGGATGACTTCTCGAAATCATGATCACAGGTCGATGTTCACGCTGGTCGACCTTCAGGATGTAGAAGCGCATATGTTTTCTGAAGGTGTAGTTGTCCAGACGCGATTGCTGACTGTACGGGAGCACGGCTTGAGCGCGCCCGATATCGACAAGAACTTCATTGCGCTCGCGGCGTTGAACGATACCGCTTGCAAGACCACCCACACGTCCTGAAAACTCTTCATGTATGCGAGTTTTCTCCGCTTGCGAGAGTTTCTGGTTAATAACGCTCTTAGCAGTCTGTGCGGCGAGGCGACCGAAATGTGAAGGATCGACCTCGCGTACGAGTTGATCACCGAGCTCCAGATCGGGCGAAAGTGCGTACGCCTGTTCAAGTGAGAGCTCGCTGTTCGGATCCTGAACTTCTTCAACGACCGTCATAGGTTGGTAGACGCGCATTTCACCGGTACGGCGATCGATGTGCGCCGTGATGCCGTCATTCTCAACGTGCTTCGGCTCATTTTCCTGACCGACTCCCGCTACTTCACGCTCACGCGGCTTCTCGCGATCCTTTGAGCGAATTTCAAATTCGCGTCGATACGCCGCGACCAATGCGCCTTCGATCGCTTCAATCAATGTCTCCATCTCGATCCCGCGTTCTTTTTCAAGAAGTTTCAATGCCTCAATAAATTCGTGGTTCATTTAATCTCCTTCAACATCGCTTTCCCGCTCTTGCGAGCGATAGGTGATCCTTATTCTATCGACCTGTCATCAAGCTCATACCCATCCGACAGGCGGTCCAATTCTTATGCTAGAAAACAATCTCGCGCTTTACATTCGCGACTTGTTCCAATTCGAAAAGCAGTCGTTCCCCGCATTCCGCTTCTACGCCGACGCGATCGCCGTCGACGATAAGATGACCGAATAATCGCTTCTCACCATCGATCGCGCGGTAAAGGCTTAATTTGACATAAGCTCCTTCATGGCGAATAAAATCGCTCATCGTTTTCAACGGTCTGTCAATTCCGGGCGACGAGACTTCAAAAACATCGAAATCATCAAGCCCGAGCTCGTCGGATATGAGCGGATCGGCTATCTCACTCAAAGACTCACAATCTTCAATTCCGACTCCACCGCGTTTATCGATAATCAGCCTGAGAATATTCCTGCCGTTCTCATGTACGTACATCACTTCCAGCAAATCGAGATCGAGCGCTTTCGCCTCGGGCGTAATCGCTTCGATGATGCGCCGAATATTAGTCTTTCTTAAACGCATAGCAACTCTCCCCACTGACGCGATCGACTCTTACATACAAAAGAGCGGACCACCCCGCTCTTTCACCCCGACACACGCTGTGTTTATTAATTATAACAGGTTTATCGACACGGTCAAGCGATTGATCCCGGTCAGTCGTTGCCGTTCGCGAAATAGAGAACAATTACCCCAGTCAAAACCGAAAAAGGGCTTGATTCCCGTCTTGGTGATCCCGGCGCGATTCGAACGCGCGACCTACCGCTTAGGAGGCGGCCGCTCTATCCTTCTGAGCTACGGGACCACATATCAAAGGACACTGACCATTGTACAGAAAAATGAGCGCCCGGTCATCTCGCGTGTGCAATTTTTCAGTTTATATCGAATTTTTGAAT
>JAAZKT010000097.1 GCA_012799695.1 Clostridiaceae bacterium | reverse complement strand
GCTTGATGACGCGTCCGCAGAGGCGGTGGGCGACCGCCATGTCTCCATTCGATTCTCCGTGCCTGAGATTGATCGACTCGTCCTCACCTTTCGCGATCAATCATGTCAAGCAGGACGTGGAGATGAAATCCCGTACAACATGAATCTACGCTTTTCGTCTCCCGAGCACCTCAATCTCATGGTCGAAGGAGTGAAGAACCCGATACCGACGAAAGGGTTCAGACACATCGGGTTTCTCAAAGACACTTTTACCTTCCTGGCGGGGCAACTCGAGAGCTACTTGAAACCTGATCATGAAAAGGCAGCGACGGACTTTGATTATCTGAAGAAGAGCACGATATTGACGGCATATGCGGCGCTCTACGCGGTGCCGGAAATCGCCCGCTACGATGAGACGGGGCGCAAGTTAGCGGGAAAAACAGAGGACGGCATCATCAACGTCACGGTAGGCGACGATTTCGGTCTCCATCTCATCGCGGAAAAAGGACGGCTTCGCACGATAAAAGGCAGAAGCGCCAACGCGCGTACCGCCATGATGTTCGACACATTTGAGACGGCGTTCGGTTTGTTAAACGGAAAACTTGACAGTTACACATGCATCGGGCTGGGGCTCCTAGCCGTTCGCGGTCGCGTTTCCATGATTGACAACTTCAACAAGCTGCTGGGCATGGTCCCGCATTACCTCTCGTGAAAGGAGTAAAACGATATGCAACGATATCAGTATCCTAAAAGTAGAGAGTTGTTTGAAAGGGCGGTCAAAGTGATCCCAGCGGGGATCCCGGGTCATCTCGGTCCTGCATCGGGTTGCTTTATTCCCGTTTCGGCGTATCCATTTTTCTGCGAGAGGGCGGAGGGAACATATTTTTGGGATGTGGACGGCAACCGCTTCATCGATTATATGTGCGCTTACGGTCCCAATATCTTGGGGTACAACCACCCGGAGGTCGATGCCGCCGCGCGCGCGCAGATTGAGAAAGCAAACTGTACGACGGTTCCCGCGCCGCTGATGATCGAATTGGCGGAGCTACTCGTCGACACAGTCGATAGCGCGGACTGGGCGATGTTCGCCAAGAATGGCGGCGACGTGACGAACCTCGCGATGCTTACTGCCAGAGCTGCGACGGGAAGGAAGAAAATCGTCAAATTCGTCGGAGGATATCACGGTGTGCACCCGTGGATGTTGGACGTCGGATATCCCGGCGTTCTCTACGAGGACATCGAGAACATCATCACCATTCCATTCAATAATGTGAAGATGTTTAAGCGCGTTCTCGCCGATCATCACGGCGATATCGCCGGCGTGATTTCAACACCCTACGATCATCAGGCAATGAACGAGAATCATCTGCCTGCGGATGGTTTCTGGAATGAGGTGCGTCAGCTTTGTACGGCGAACGGTATCGTGCTCATTCTTGATGACGTCCGCTGTGGTTTCCGTCTCGATCTGCGCGGTTCCGATTACCATTATGGCTTCCGCGCAGACTTGATCTGTTTTTGCAAGGCGTTGGCGAACGGTTACAACATCTCGGCACTGTGTGGCGCAGAATCGCTCCGACCGGCGATCAGCTCGGTTTTCGCGACGGGCAGTTATTGGTTATCGGCGGTACCAATCGCCGCTGCCATTCGCTGCATTGAAATCCTGCGCGAGACCAACGCTCCTCAAATCATGAAAGAAATAGGCGACAAGTTTGCCGATGGACTGATCAAGGTCGCTGACGAGCACTGCTTCGAGCTTCGTGTAACGGGAGAGCGCGCCATGCCGATATTAACGCTCGGCAACGATGACTCCAATTTCCTTCTGCAGGAGTGGGTCGCTGAAATGATGATGCGGGGCATCTTCCTCGCGAACCATCACAACATCTTTATGAACTGTGCCGTTTCAGATGAAGATCTCGAGCAAACGTTTGCCGCAGCTCACGATGCCTTTGAAACAGTGCGAAAGAACCATCCGGAAATGTACCGCTAAGAAGGAGGTTTACCCATGCCATTGACAAAAGAGGAACTGCTCGCCATCGAAGCGAAGGCTCACGAACACAGACGCACGATCATTGAAACGACGCTCTGTGCGGGTAGCGGACACATCGGCGGCGCGCTCAGCATGATCGATGTCACAACATTGCTTTACAGCCGATTCATGCGAATCGACCCTGATAACGCGGATTGGGAAGACCGCGATCGGTTTATCCTGTCGAAAGGTCATGCAGGTATCGGCTTTGTCGCCATACTTGCCGATATCGGCTACGTCGACAGAAAAGATTTGGAAACATTTAATCTGACCGGCTCGAATCTCGGTATCCATCTCGACGCCAGCAAGGTACCGGGTGTCGACGCATCAACCGGTTCGCTCGGTCACGGTTTGTCGATTGCGCTCGGAACGGCCTTGGCTGCCAAACAACTGGGCAAGGAGTACCGCACATTCTGCTTGCTGGGTGACGGCGAATGTCAGGAGGGGTCGGTCTGGGAGGCCGCCATGGCGATCGCTCATTTCAACCCGCCGAACCTCGTAACGCTCGTCGACCGCAACCACGCGCAGATCGACGGCATGACAGAGGATGTGATGCCGCTTGAACCCTTTGCCGATAAGTGGCGCGCATTCGGTTTTCATACGGTGACCGTTGACGGACACGATTTCGAAGCGATGAACGACGCGATCAGGGAAGCTCTCGACAGAAAAGACGTACCGACCTGTATCATTCTCGATACGTGCAAAGGGAAAGGTATCGGCTTCTGTGAAGGCAACTACCGCTGGCACTATGGCGGCATCACGCAGGAAATGGGCGAAGAGGCGATGCGCGACCTTGACGCGTATTACGAAAGAAGAGTGGCAGCCATTGAACAGAGAGGAGAAGAATAATGGGTATCTCATTTACGAGCATCAATCAAACGAAGCTTTCGACAGGTGAAGTCTATTGTGAGACTTTGTGTGAGCTGGCAGAGGAGAACCCGCGCATTGTCGCCTTGACGGCGGACCTCGGACAATCATCGAAGATCGGTGAATTTATGAAAAAATTCCCCGACCGATTCTATCAATTCGGTATCGCCGAGCAGAACATGTACGGAGTCGCGGCCGGCATGGCGAAGGCTGGGCTTATCCCCTTCACGTCGTCGTTTGCCATATTTACGTCTTGTCGCGCGCTCGACCAAGTCCACACGGACATCTGCTACCAGAGGGCGAACGTCAAAATGATCTCCTCGCACGCCGGAACTTCCTTTGGACAAGCCGGCACGACGCACCACTCGACGGAAGACATTGCCATCATGCGCTCGATGGCAAATCTCGTCGTCATTGTCCCGGCAGACGGTATGGAAACGGCGAACGTCGTGCGCGCCGCTGTCGAGTATGAGGGGCCTGTCTACATTCGTATCAACCGCGGTTTCGACCAACTCGTATACAAAGAACTTGATTACGGTTACGAGATTGGGAAAGCCGTTCAGCTCGCCGAAGGGACGGATGTCACCATCATCGCGTGCGGCTCGGGCGTTTTTCAAGCGGTACAAGCGTCGGCCGAACTTGATGCCGTCGGCATTAAGGCGCGTGTGCTCAACATGCACACGATCAAGCCGATTGACAAGGACGCCATCTTGAAAGCCTGTCGTGACACGCGAAGGATTATCACCGTAGAGGACCATAACGTCATCGGAGGTCTTGGCGGTGCCGTCGCAGAGGTGCTCGCGGAGAGTGGCATGAGCTGCGCTTTCCGCCGACTCGGACTGCAAGATTGTTTCTCTCCGATCGGCTATCACGAAGACCTGATGGCGATACACGGCATCGACACGAACGGCATCGTCAAATCTGTGCACGATCTCCTGCAACTCGATTTTGAGGACGATGACGATTGGGATGACGAGGTGTGATATGGATACGAGAGATGATCGTTATTCAGGAAAGATTTTCTTCAACGCCGTTCTGCCTCTTGTACGTGTCATCATCGAGGATGTGCCCGGCATCACCGCGTCTCTCAAGGGGAAATCAGGCACGTTTCAAGTGAGCGCGATGACCGATGAAGGGATCTGGGCGACGCACTTCACTGTCGACAACGGAGTGGTCACGACGACGCTCGGCGCGCTCGACGACAAACCGACGGTCGAACTCGCGTTCAAGAATCTTCGTGATTTCAACGGATTTATGAAAGGCACGTCGAAAAAACTGCCGTCGATCCGCGGGCTGATGAGGCTCGGTATCCTGATCCCGTTTATGCGGGCACTGTTGAAAATGGCGTCGCTGCTCGGGTTGAAGGAGGCACCGAAAGAAGAAGAAACGCAGCGGCTTCTCGTCAAGCTCTATCTCTACCTCTTATCTTCTGGCATCAGTCAGCTGAACCGTGAAGGTCATCCGACGATTACGGAATGGACGAAAAAAAGCCCGAATCGCGTCTATGCTTGGACCGTTGACGGCTATGACGATGTCGCCGCGTATCTTCGCGTAAAAGCGGGAAAGACAAAAGCGGCGCGCGGTCGATACAGGAGATCACAGCCGTTCTTTACGATGCGGTTTATCGATCTCGAGAGTGCGCTTGCGACATTACTAGGAACCGGAGACATGATGGAGCTTGTCGCCGGCGGAAAGATGATCATGGAGGGCGGTCCGGAGTTCGGGAACATGCTGGGCGATTACATGCTTCTCGTCGGCTCCTACGCGCAGGCGTAGTGTCGATAGGGGGAGCGCCTGAACTCGAGGGGGGATTAGCAGGGGGAATCCCCCCTCTCCTTTATTTCGGCAAATGAGCGAGTCGCGAACGTATCGATCACGGCGACTTATGAGATAATGAGTGAAATTCATATAAATATGACGGAGACTTAAGGAGGAAACATATGTCATCTTCGCCTTTTTATAAAGAGACCTTCGACAAGATCTCACCGGAAAAACAAGACAGCATTTTCACAACGGCGATTACAGTTTTTGCGGAGTGCGGATTTGATGCAGCCAATATAAATGACATCGCAAAGCTCGCAGGTGTCAGCATAGGCTCAATGTACAGCTACTTTGAGTCGAAAGAGGATCTCTTCCTTGCCTTGGTGGAAAAAGGATTGGAGCTTCTTGACCGCGCGATGAATGAATGTTGTCCGGACGAAGGAACGATTTCGGAGGTGTTGGAGCGAATTTTTCGTGTCGCCATCCGGTATACGGAGAAACACCCCGATATGTGTCGTCTTTATCTCCTGATCACGACTGATAACATGAAGGCACAGACGGAAAGACTCTCGGATCGCGCGGAGATGAGCTTTCGGGAGATGTACAAAGCCGTTTTGAGACGTGCCGTCGAAAAAGGAGAAGTGAGAAGAGACATTGATCTCGATGCCGCCGCACTTTTCATCGACAACGCGGTGGTGATGCTCCAATTTTCGCTGACATCGCGGTATTATCAGCTTAGGATGGAACATTATCTCGGCGCGAAAAGCGGTGATGATTACGAACGCCTTGTTCGCTCAAATGTCGACTTTATCTGTCGTGGTCTAGGTGTAGATTTTTGACGAATCACGCGGTGATCGCAGCCAAGAACAGATTTAAGAGCCAGATGGTTGAGGCTAGCGCGTTCTTTGCCGGCAGCGGCGTAGGAAAGGAGTTGTGATGAAATCATTTAGAAAAGTACTGACGCTCAACGCTCCGACGAGGCGGGCGTTTATTCACCTGACACCGGAGGTCGAAAAGGCACTAGCCGAGAGCGGTATACGCGAAGGATTGTGCCTCGTCAACGCCATGCATATCACGGCCAGTGTTTTTATTAACGATAATGAAAGTGGTCTGCACCGTGACTTTGAACGGTGGTTGGAGAAGCTCGCACCGGAGAAACCGTATGATCAATACGATCATAACGGGTATGAAGATAATGCCGACGCACACCTGAAACGCAGCGTCATGGGGCGTGAAGTCGTCGTCGCCGTGACCGAAGGGCGCCTCGATTTCGGGCCCTGGGAGCGCATTTTCTATGGGGAATTTGATGGGAAGCGCCCGAAGCGCGTTCTGATAAAAATCATTGGAGAGTGATGAACCGGGACAGTAAGTTATGAAAGGAAACGAACACATGTCAAAGTACCCCGAAACGTTAATTGGTGATTGGTTAAAAGATTCCGGAAATTGGTTCCTCGATGAAGAGATGGAGTGTGTCGGTCGCATGAGCCGGGCGCTTTATCCTTACAAGTCGATGTTTTCGCCGATTCGCGTCAACGGCATTACACTGAAAAACAGACTCGTCATGGCGCCCATGGGGAACATCTCTCAAGCGGAGGAGACGGGGCGACCCAATCAATCTATGATCGCCTATTTCGAAGAACGCGCCAAAGGCGGCGTCGGCCTGATCACGTCGGGGCTCATACCTGTCAGTTTCGGGATCGACCACACGTTGACGGAGCCGGGCGGTCTCACATATTTTCCGAAAATTCTCGGTAGCAGAACATTTTTTTCAGGGTGGCGCGATATCGCGCACAACACGCATTCGGCGGGAGCGCATTTCTTTATCCAGCTGACGGCGGGACTCGGTCGCGTCGGCAATCCGCAGTGCCTTGTCAATCAACACAAGTTTCCCGTTTCCGCGTCGCTTAATCCGAACTACTATTTGCCGGCAGTCCCCTGTTTAAGGATTTCCGGAAGAAAGCTCAAAAAAATCGTCAAAAACTTCGGTCAGGCTGCAGCCGACGCGAAAACGGCGACCATCGACGGTGTGTATCTCCACGGCCACGAAGGATACCTCTTGGAACAAATGAGCAACACGGCGTTCAATCGCCGAAAATGGGGTCGATACGCCGATTGGCAGGCATTCGGACTCGATATCGTGCGAGAGATACGCAAACGGACGGGACCGGATTACCCCATCATGTACCGGATCAACTTGTCGTTGGCGCTCAACGCGACGTACGGCAAACGTATGCAAACAGTAAAGACGCTCAAGAAATTCAGCAATGAGCGAACGATTGAACAGACGCTTGACTATATGAAGAATCTCGTTCAAGCCGGCGTCGACATGTTCGATGTCGATCTCGGATGCTACGACAACTGGTGGCTCCCACATCCGCCGACAACGATGAAGCCCGGTGTTTTCCTGGAAGTTGCCAAGCTCGTCAAGGATCACTTCGCCGAGAATAGCATCGTATCGAACAAAGGGCTTCCCGTTCCCATCGTCGCCGTGGGCAAGCTCGGTTACCCCGACCTTGCGGAGAAGGCGATCGCTGATGAGATGTGCGACATGGTCATGCTCGGGCGTCCTCTGCTCGCCGATCCGATGTGGCCGAGAAAAGCGTATGCCGGTCAAGTTCAGGAGATCCGACCCTGTATCGGATGTCAGGAGGCGTGCATCAACGAGTTCGTCGAAGGCGGACACCCGAGCTGTGCCGTCAATCCAAGAACTTCACACGAGTCAACTCTTCCCGAGAAACCTCTTCCCGCACCTATCAAGAAAAAAGTTGCCGTTGTCGGTGCCGGGCCTGCAGGTTTTGAATGTGCGATGGCTGCGCTCGATCGCGGTCACGAAGTACACCTGATCGACAAACAGGAAGGCGTTGGCGGCATGGTGCGTCTTGCAGCGATCCCCGCCTTTAAGCGCGACGTAACAAACTATCTCGAATGGATGGAGCGCACGGTCGACCAGCGTGTTAAAGATAATCCCGACTTCCAGCTAATGCTGAACACGGAGGCGACGCTTTACATGTTGGAGGACGGAAAATACGACGCTATCGTCTGTGCGACGGGGAGTCGCGAGAAAACTCCCGGCGTTGAAGGTCTCGAGAAGGCCGTGTTCGCTCGAGCATTGCTATTGGATACATCCTTGCTTGACGGGAAAGAAAAGATCGTCGTTGTGGGCGGCGGAACGGTTGGCTGCGAAGTCGCCTTAATGCTCGCCGCGGAATACGGTCGCAAAGTGACCGTACTCGAGATGCTCCCGACGTTGATGAGCCACGTCTCTACTGCGAATCGCACACACCTGATCCACGAGCTCGAAAAGCACAGCGTAACACTGATTAACTGCGCCAAACTCGAGAAAATCGAAGATAACAGCGTGGCGGTTTACGTCAACGAATCACCCACTGTGCCCGATCCGTACAACACATGGAACCCCGTCCTCCCCGAGAATGTTCCCAATCCGCTGGCGAAACCGATTAAGAGTGAATACAAGATGAGGTCGATCGACGCTGACCTCGTCGTTCTCGCCGTCGGCCACGAGCAGGACAACACACTTCATCGATTGATTAAGGATGCCTACATCACGCCGGAACTCCATCTCCTCGGCGACGCGGCGCACACCGG
>JAAZKT010000096.1 GCA_012799695.1 Clostridiaceae bacterium | reverse complement strand
GATTCATTATGTTCATCCAAATAATGACACTCCACGAACCCTTGCGTCCGTCTAAGGGATATGAGCACATAGTCGGGATTCAGCGTCGAATTCCGCCTCCATATCGGGAGCTCGGTATTCCTAATACGCCCCTTTCTATCCGCATAGTATTCGTACAGCGAAGGATCGGGAATCGCGCGCGTGAACATGTCATGATGCTCGCTGGTGTTGGATTTGGGAGATGGTTTGGTCATGGGGATGGCTCCTGCGGTACCCAATTGTTTCTTACATTGATAGTATACCTGTTTTGGCAAGAAGACCCCCGCACCCTTCACTATTCTTCCCTTGACCTTAATCGAGATATGTTGACAGTTAAGTGCCCGATACCCTTCTGTTCATAACCTGCCGGAGATTTTGGGCATGCGGCGTATACCAAGTAGAATTAGTAACCGTTGGCGGACTGCCACATCAAAAAATGCATTTGTACAAAAGGAGAACCGCTCTCACAGAATATAGAGTCTCCGATTAAAACAACATCGCGATGTCATTTTGATCGCACATATCGCTCGGGAAGAGCTCTCAAAAGGGCAAAAATGTCCCTTGACAAGGTGCGCTACGAAACACCCCTTAAAAACAGCGTGTAGAACTCTACCATGTTCTGTAATTTTTCTAGGGACAGATACTCTCCGTCACCATGTATGAGCTCAAGCTCCTCTTCGGAAACACGGAAAGGCGAGAACCGGTAAGCGTCTTTCGTGACTTGGTCGTAATGCCTGCAGTCGGTGCCGCCGGTCATCAGGTACGGCGTGATCACGGCATCCGGAAATACAGAGGCGATGCAAGTTCGCAAATGATTCATGCCTTGGCTGTCGACATCGGACGCTTTCGTTGGTTTATCGCCCATCAATAATTCCGCCGTGAAGGGGATACCGATCGCCTCAAATCGCTTCAAAACGGCTTCAGGACTATCGCCCTGAAGGATGCGGACGTTGACGGTACATTCCGCCGAATGGGGGAGCACGTTGTGAGCCGTTCCACCTTCCGTCATCGTGAAAACGTACGTCGTGCGGAGCATGGCGGCCGTCTGGCGGTTGCCCATCAGAATGCGGATAATCACCGGCGCGAATATGTCCGGATGGGCGAGAACAAATCCTGCGATGCCTTTTTTGTAAGGGGCGATGGCTTTCAGCATCGCCTTCAAGGTTTCAGTCAACCTCGGTTTCTCCGGGTTCGCTTCTACCGCGCTGATAAACTTGCCCATCTCGCCGATCGCTGTCTTTTTTGGGGGCGTCGACGAATGTCCCGGTTCCCCCTTGAACGTCAGCTTAAAACTCGTGTTTCCTTTTTCTGCCACGCCGATGACCGCCACCGGTTTCTCAATACCCATCATGGAGCCGTCGGCGACCGCTCCGCCCTCGTCAAGGACGTAGTCGAAGGTCAGCCCCTGTTCTTGGAAATAGGCGGCGATTTTCTGTGCTCCGTGTGCGCCGCCCACTTCTTCATCAAACCCGAAGGCGAACCAGATATCTATGGACGGTTCATACGATTCTTCGAGCAGCGCCGTGACTGCTTCTAATATGCCGATCAGCGATCCCTTGTCATCAAGACTCCCGCGGCCGTAGATTTTCCCGTCTTCGATGTGTCCTGAATAAGGTGGGAAAGGCCAGCCGCTGTCACCGGCGGGCACGACATCGTAGTGTGCCGTCAACAAGATACGCTTGCCGCTGTCCTTCCCCTTCCATCGGAACACAAGTCCGTGTTTGCTGATATTCATTTTCTCGAGCTTTTCGTGCACGAGCGGGTACGTTTCTTCAAGAAAAGCCTCAAACGCCGAAAATTGCGACAAATCCATGTTGGACATGTCCTTATGCGAAACGGTCTTGAAACGCAGCGCCTGACTTAAATGCTCCGCGGCGGGCGTGATGGTCGACATAGGAAACTCCTTCCGGTTACATGGTCGGACTTGTAAAACAATCCGTGTCAGTTAGGGCGCAGGTCTATTGAAGCGACCCCGTTTCGGTGCGTCGTCGCACCTGCTCTCTTTGGCAATTTAAAACTGCATCCATCGTCTGCTTTTGCAGTCCCGTTTCGGTGCGTCATCGAACGGCTAAAAAAGCCCGGCTCCGAGGAGGTGCATGAGCAAGAGCCATCCGACGCTCAGAGCAATCAATACCAACTGTAAAGGAAGCGTCCACTTCAGCCATTTTGGGTAGCTGACGACGGACAACCCCAGTCCGATCATCAGGGCGGCGTTCGTCGGGTACAGGAGATTGCTGAATCCGTCGCCGAAGAGATAAGCCTGGACAGCCACCTGCCGGTGCAGTTCGAGGAAATCCGTCAGAGGCAACACCAGAGGCAACACCAGAAAAGCCTTGGCAGAGCCGGAACTGATGAAGAAGTTCATCACGAGCACCATGAGGTAAAGGAGGAGCAAACCTCCGACGGCGGACAGCCCCTCAAAGCGCAAGGACGCCTCATAAAGCAGATAGTCCATGACGAGTGAGCGCGTCATAATGAGCTTGATGCTCATCGCCATCAGGATCAAGAGGATTGCGGGCGCCACGCCGCCCATGCCGCCAAGAAAGGCTTTTCCGGCTTCTTTGAATTTCATGACATGGCTGATTAGCACGCTCCCGAACGACAGCACGACGAAAAGAAGGGCGATCAGCGGAAAAAGAATGGCCGAGAGCGCCGGGATGAAAAATCCCGCGACAAGCAGAACGGGCAACAGGATTAGTCCGAAGCCGAAAATCTTTAGACCGCGATCAACGCCGGGTTCATACGTCAAGTCGAAGGAAACGGGAGTCTCCTGATCTTCTTTATAGACGGTAGAAAGGGCAGGATCCTTCTCGATCTTCTTAACGTAGCGAAGCAGGAAAAGCTGCAAAACCGCGTACACGGAAACGAAAATCAGTACGCGCAGACCGATGGCTGCGAACGCGGACTGTCCGGCGAGCTGCTGCGCGACTCCTACCGTGAACGGATTGATCGTCGCAGCGCCGAACCCGAGACCTGCCGAGAGGAGACTCATGCCGAGCCCCGTCATCGAATCCCACCCTAGCCGTCTGGCGAGGGCGATGCAGAACGGCACCATGATGATCAGCTCTTCGAAAATTCCGAAGACGGAACCGAAAAGCATAAAGAAGAGACTGACCAACATGAGCAACCGGTAGCGCGACGCGTGGAAGCGTTGCGTGATGCGGTCCATCAGCCGCGCGACCATGCCGCAAGAGAGCAGAATCGCGAAACTCCCCCCGATCAGCAGGAGAAAAATGAGAATCACACCGACGATGGCGGCGTCGTCCGACAGAAACACCTCAAACGGCGCGGTCAGAAAGCGCCATATCGGTACTTTCGGTTTTTCTACCAGTTGAAATGTACCGGCGACAATGCGCTCGTTCCCATCCACGATTTCACGGCTGAACGAACCGGAAGGAAGCACGTACGCGAGCACGGTCGCCAAAATCATGAGGACGAGCAGGACCGACAGGGACAGAATAAAAGAGCGCTTGCCGATCTTAATGGATTGTTGATTCATGGGACACCTCCCCGACTGTCTTTTTTATGACGATAACTTCATCCGCTTTTCGTTCAGTTCTTTGATCTCTTCTTCGATCTTGAAGCCTTTTACGACGAAGAACATCGCGATACCGAAGATCATCGGCACGATGCCGAGAAGCACATTGAGCGTCTTGATGACGGCAGGCGGCTGCGCGGCGAGCTCCGCGTTGTAGCCGGCACGAGCGAGCGAAAAACCGATCAGCCAAGTCACGAGCGACTGGGCGAGCTTCGAGGCAAGGTTGTCGACCGTCGAAACCATGCTGTCGAGCCGGTGTCCTTCTTTCGCCTCAATGAGGTCGACGATGTTGTTGCGGTTCGTGTTGAACATGACAAACGAGATGGCGACGCCGACCGCGACACCGGCCGCATTGACGTACAACGCCATCTTATTCGTCGGGTTGAAGATGAACCAAAACTTACCCACGATGTAAAACAGTGTACCGAACATCATGGTCTTCCGTCTGCCGAGACGTTTGTCGATCGTGCTGACAAAAACGCTCACAACCAGCGATATCGCAAGATACACAGCCTGAACGCTGGTTGCGGCAGACGTGGAGCCGAGCACATAGGTCGCGTAATAGGTCAGACTTGTCAGAAGAAGCAGGTTCGAGCACCCGTATAGGACGATGTAGATTGTATTGCGCACGAAGGAGTCACTATGCAAAAGCATACGGACGACTTCTTTGAACGGGATACGCTCGTCACTCTCCTCCGCCTGATGGACGCGTTCTTTCGTTGTGAAATAGTGAATCGCAGCGCCAATGATGCATATGACGCCCATCACGGAAGCGGTCAGGACAAAGCCGAGCTTCGACCCTTCCGTAAGGTTGCCGGTCTCGTCCATCGCGCCGAAAAGCTTGAGCAATGGCAGACAGGCAAGCGAGCCGATCGCCGTTCCGAGACCCGCGCCGATGTTGCGATAGACGTTGAGACTCCGCCTGTCTTCGTCGCGGTTCGTAGCCACGGACCCCATGCCGTTGTACGGAATGCCACAAAACGTGTTGAACGTTTCAAAAATGAAATAAATAACGAGCGCGACGGCGACTTTCATCGCTTCCGATCCCTTAAACGCCGTAAAGAGCAGGACGATGGAAAACGCCCACGGCACGGATGTCAAGATGTAGGGTCGAATTCTCTCGCCGCTCTTGAATCTGCGATTGAGCGCGGCGTAGCCGATCAGTGGGTCATTGACCGCGTCCCAGATCGTGCCGATCGCAAATACTGTCCCCGCAAGACCAATGCTGATCCCCAGCACATTGGTCAAGAAGAACATGTAGTAAAGGCTCTTAAACTGATAGACAATGTTGTTGGATGCCGAAAAAGCCGCGAATCCGACTTTTTCTTTCACGGGCATCTTCGGGGTCATCGCCGTGTAATGTTTCACACTCATACGTTTTCTTTCTCCTCGTCATTCCCGAT
>JAAZKT010000128.1 GCA_012799695.1 Clostridiaceae bacterium | reverse complement strand
TCTTTGGTGGGATTTGCCGGACTTGAACCGACGACCCCCTGCGTGTGAAGCAGGTGCTCTCCCGGCTGAGCTAAAATCCCGAGTCTGGTGACCCGTACGAGAATTGAACTCGTGACTCCGCCTTGAAAGGGCGGTGTCTTAACCACTTGACCAACGGGCCTTTTAACTGGTGGCGGCAACAGGATTTGAACCTGTGACACTCCGGGTATGAACCGAATGCTCTGGCCAACTGAGCTATACCGCCATAACGCGCCTAAAAAACGACGCTAGATGATTTTACCTTTAGACTCAAGTAATGTCAAATCGCAGTTACACGTCAGGTCATGCAGGTTATGCACGAGCTGAATGCCAAAGCAACTTGGACAGTGAGAAGCACGGATTGCCATTACAAACCTGCAAGATGAGAAGGTTTCCCGCCATCACGCATACAGCGTGGGGCGTGCTAGTCGAATGTCAAATACTCTCCATTCATGTCCATTATTTGTGATTCATCATGACACATTTTTTGTAGTCAGTACGAATATGCTTCGCAATTCTCATCGGTAAAGGTGATATTATAATGTGTAAAACAAAGTTAGACGTCGTAAGACATGACCATAAATCCGTCGTTATCACCAAACAAAAAAGGAGGAACATAATGGACAAGCCCGTAACGAGGCAGTACACTGCCATCCAGCTTTCCGGAAACTGGGAACAGATTGGTCGGCAACTGGCGCGCAACTTCCCTGACGAGATCATGCAGAGCAGAAATCTGTTCCGCATGATATTCGGCATTACGGGAAAGGACTTCGAGGCATACTATCGTGAAATCGAGCAGTACATGCCTGAATCGTGCAAGCAACAGATGCACGGCATGGCGGATGAGCTGTCCGCGCTGCGAGGTTGCGACTACCAAAAAGCGATGGAAGCCGTGATGGGTTGGAACATCGGCTACGACATCGTACAGAAACAAAAGGACGACCGTCTCAGAAAGAAAGCACATTTCTCGGAAACAACGGAACACATCGAACCCGAAGCTTGCTCGGCGTATGCTTTCCTTATGCCCGATAAGCTCATCATGACTCATATCACCGACGCGCCTCCTCAAGCGGAGGGCGGTGTACTGATGCACTATCTGCCCGATACCGGCGAGCACACATTTCTCTCCTTCTTTTCACCGGGCAACGTGGGCGTGGGACTAGGAATCAACGACCAAAAACTATGTATTACTTACAACGTCGGTCGTCCGAACCGCGGAGCGACGGTTGGCCTGCCGGGGCTCATCATGGCACGTGAAGTGTTGGCGAAGTGTGAGACTGTTGACGAGGCCGTGACCATGTTTCGCGCACATCTCGACGCGGGCGGCACGTTCGCGCATCAGGGTGTACGCTTCCTCATCGGTAGCTTTAAAGAAAATCGCGCCGTGGATTTACAGTTGCGTAGCCGCGACATACACGTATCTGAGCCTAAACCGCACAAGGACGGCGTTTCTTACATCGCTTTTACTAACCACTTTGAGGAGAATTTCGCCGCGCTGAACAGTGTTGAGCTCAATGAAAATGCCAACATCTCCTCTCTTCGCCGCCTTGAGCGGCTTGAAAGCCTGATCGCTGAGACGGAAGAGTTCACACCTGAGCGTTGTTTTGAAATCGCATGCGATCACAGCGGTAAGGAGGATGGTGACAATAATACGCTCTGCCGCCACGGCACCGCGACCGTCAGCGTGATCGTCAACGTGTTTACCGAGGACAAGGCGTACTACACCGTGGGGCAAACCTGTAAATTTCTCGAACAGTACGGCACGCCAAATGCGGTGTTGCTCAATGAGCCGATTGTGCCTTCACTACGTGTGCAGGTTGCTGACAAGGACGGTAAACCTGCCGCCTTCCGAAAACTGTACCTCTTCAGCTTTGATGTGCCGGGCATACGCGATACGCTCGCGACGGATGAAAACGGTGTGGCGCTCTTCTCCAATCTGCCCGCAGGCACTTACTTTGTGCGCACCGGCAAGAAGGACAAACGCGCCGTCGAAACGGCCGTAACGGCTGGCGAGGTGACTGAGTTACACATTGATCTGGGGCACGTCGCACCGCATGAGAAGAAACAGTACTCCGCCATCCGGCGCGAAAAGAAACGTTATTCCATATTCGGTCTGTCGGTTTCAGGCACGCTGCGCAAGGTGGACTTCAAACTGTTGTTCTTTACGATCATGCTCTCAGCCATGTTCGGTTCCGCCAACTCTGTGCTCATATCGCCTTATTTGACCGAGGTCATCGGTCTGCCGGTCGCCTCGCTCGGGCAAACAAGTACGCTGATGACCAACGTCGCGCAGATAATGATGCTGTTCTTCGCAGGGTACACAGGTGCGCTGAGCGACCGCATCGGTCGCAGAAAAGTCATCGGCGCGGGCTTTGCGTTCATACTGCTAGGCAACGTCATCTATCTGCTCGCACCTGCGCTAATTCCCGCGGCGGCTTCGTTGGCAATTGTAACTGCGTTCGCGCTCTTTGCACGCTCGATCGTCGGCGTGACCAACCAAATGACCAACTCAACCTTGATGGCGCTGATGTCCGACTATACCTCCGCGCGCGACAAGAGCAAGGGTATGACCGCCTACAGTATGGCAAACGGCATAGCGGCCATATTCGCCAACGGCATCTATTCCAGTATCATCGCACGGATGGGCGTAAGGGCGGGCTTCTATGTGAGCATCGCCGTAGCAGCGATAGGCTTCATCGTGACGTTCTTCTTCCTCAGGGAAAATCGCAAACCATCCGTTGAGTCGAAAAAGACACGCTTTAAGGATGTGGTGCCGTTGCTAAAGAAGAGCAAGGCGATGCGTGCGAGCTACCTTGCGGCGCTTTGCACACGTACCGATATCATGGTCATCACCGCTGTTCTCGTGACGTGGGCGACTAAATCCGCCGCGGATTATGGTCTCGCCGCCTCCGAGGCGCCTGCCAAGGTGGTGCTTCCCATTATACTCAG
>JAAZKT010000095.1 GCA_012799695.1 Clostridiaceae bacterium | reverse complement strand
CTACTGTTTATCATGATAATACTAATCCGCACACTTTATCGTTGTGCGGAGCGATTATTGCGTATGCGTAAAAGAAGGCAAGGGTTGATATGGATGTGCGATTCCGTTTTGTTGAGGATGACACGGTCGACGGCATAGAAATCACTGTGCGCGCGAAAAATAGAGACCATAAAGTTGAAGCTCTTTTTGAGGCTATTTTGTCGAAGCTATCACAAAATGCAAAAAAGATGTTAGCCTGTCAGGCGTTCTATGAAAAATATAACATCAATCTTGATGACGTCATTCTTCTTATGCGCGATGGTCGTTACGTCACCGCAGTGACAACTAACGGTGACCACATCATTAAGGATGCGTTGTCGCGGGCTGAGGAACTCCTTGATCCCATTTGGTTCGTGCGTATTTCCCAGTCTGAGATCGTCAATTTGAAATATCTGGAACATTGGGATTTTGTCAGCGGCGGGTTTATTCAGATCAGAATGGCAAACGGGATAAAGTGCTACACGTCAAGACGATACACCAAGCAGATCCGTGAAAAGATTCAAAAAAGGAGGATAGGACGATGAAAAAGCGTTTGCTTATACGATCGCTCATCGGTCTTGTTGCAGGTGCGATGATGGCACATCTCTTTACTCTTTTGAGCAATCAATTAACAAAGGGTGTGTGGCTACTGTGTATGCCGGGATTGACTGAAGAAATCGGCTTCGTCGGAGCAGTGATTCTTCAAACCGTCCTCGGTGCTCTGTTCGGCGCCGTCGCGTTTGGGGGGATTTGTTTTTTCGATATTGAGAGCTGGAGCCTTCTGCGATCATCAGCGGTCCACTGTGTCACTATACTCGTATCATATCTCACTGTGGGACTGATACTTCGCTGGTTTTCTCCACACATCATACCGATTCTGATCATGATGGCAATCATCGTCTTGGTCTATGCGTTGATATTGCTGTTTATGTATCTCGGGTGGAAAAGAGAAATGCGTAAAATGAACGTTTTGACGGAAGAATACAAAAAGGAGCATGCGCAATAAAGGCGAGATTGCACTCAAAGACTGTTGATTTTTTCAGCGAGTGTTTTTCCCTCGCCTTCGTTTAGTGGGATGACACGCTGGTTCGCGCTGCCGCGAAATGGAAGGAGGAGTGAGCGCTCCTCGAGAATAAACGGCCCATCGACCAGAAGATCGACACGGTCGAGCAAGTGACCGATGCCAGGTTGTGTTTCTTGGAGTTTTCGGAGTTGTGAAAGTGAATATCCCGTGTAGGCGATGACGTTACCTCCGGCAGCGTGGACGTGGTCGGCGATGATGATGAGCGGTTCTGGTTGGAGAAACGGCTCGCCTCCCGAGAATGTGATGCCGGAAAGGAGCGGGTCGCTGTTGTAGAGGGCGGTAATCTCCTCGACCGTCATCTCGCGCCCGCCTGCTGGATCGTGAGTTTCGGGGTTGTGACAGCCGGGGCAGTTATGGTGACAGCCCTGGCAAAAGAGCGCGAGCCGGATACCGGGTCCGTCCGTGACGGACTCCAGAACAATGCCGGCGACACGGATCGTTCGTGTCATCAGATTCTGACGACGTGCTTCACGCGTTGACGTTCTTCGCACTGCTTGGCGTCATTGAAGCGGTCGGTCGTTCCGACGAGATAACCCGTTATTCTGCGAATCCTTTGAAAGTTCACGCCTTCTCCAACAGTTGCATGTTTGCTGATCATGGTGGTCTCCTTTGTTCTCGATCGATGTGGAAGGCTCTCGCCTCTGTACTTGCTCTTGCTGATATTTCCTTATGTTCGTTAACACGACGGCGGGACGTCGGGGTAGCGGCGTCTAAGTTCTTCAAGTTTTTCGACGGAGATCGATTCGCCGGCGCGCCGTCCGCACCGCGGACAGACGTCGTTGATGATACCCGTGTACCCGCAGACGGGATCTCGGTCAATGGGATGGTTGATCGATCCATATCCGACTCCCTTGTCTTTCATGAACAACACGATGTGTTCGAAAGCGTCCAGATTGTTCGCCATATCGCCGTCCAGTTCGACGTAGCTGATATGCCCCGCATTCGTCAAGGCATGATACGGCGCCTCGCGACAAATCTTCTCCGCAGCCGTAATCGGGAAGTAAACAGGGATATGGAACGAATTCGTGTAGTAGTCGTGATCGGTGATCCCGTGAAGCTCTCCGTATTTTTTCCTGTCAATGCGGAGGAAACGCCCCGACAGCCCTTCGGCAGGCGTGGCGAGTAACGTGTAATTGAGGCCTTCCAGCCGACTCTGCTCATCGCAGCGCTCTCTCATATGGCGGACGATGGCAAGGCCCAGCTCCTGACTTGCCGCACTCTCGCCATGGTGCATTCCCGTCAGCGCGACGAGCGTCTCTGCGAGTCCGATGAAGCCGACGCTCAGTGTTCCGTGCATGAGCACTTCGCCAACTTCGTCGTCCACACTAAGTTCTTCCGAGCGGAGCCACACGCCCTGCCCCATCAGGAACGGGTAATTGTAGACGCGTTTTTTGCGCTGGATATTGAACCGGTGTTTCAGTTGACGGAAGACAAGGTCTAGCTTCTTATCGAGTGAAGCGAAAAATGTCTCAACCGATCCGCGCGCTTCAATGCCGAGACGCGGCAGATTGATCGATGTAAAGGAAAGGTTGCCGCGCCCTTTCGTCACTTCGCGGTCGGGATCGTAGACGTTGCCGATCACGCGCGTACGACACCCCATGTAGGCCACTTCCGTATCGGGGTCTCCTTCGCGGTAGTATGCGAGATTAAAGGGTGCATCGAGGAAACTGAAATTCGGGAACAGACGCTTCGACGACGTCCTGATCGCCTTTTGGAAGAGGTCATAGTTCAGATCGCCGGGGGTGTTTACGCCTTCTTTCACCTTGAAAATCTGCACGGGGAAAATCGGCGTTTCGCCGTTTCCGAGCCCTTCAAGCGTTACCTCGAGCAATTCCGACATCACCATCCGCCCGGCCTCCGACGTATCGGTTCCATAATTGAGCGAACTGAAAGGAACTTGAGCGCCGGCGCGCGAATTCATTGTATTCAGATTGTGAACAAGCGCCTGCATCGCCTGATTCGTGTCGCTTCTCGTTCTCTCGAGAGCGAGTTCAAGGATGCGATCAATCGATTCGGCTGTGCTCCCGTTCAAAAGCTCGACGAGATCTTGCCTGAGAGAATCAGAGTCCTCTAGTCGCTCGATCCTATCCACACACATTTTGACCTTATCGAGATCGAGCTCCTCGCCTGCAAGTGAAGCCCATCCCGTCAAAATACCGATCACCCTCTTCCGGTACGTCTTGATCACGCCGGGCGCCATCGCATAATCGAAATCGGGGATTGATTGCCCGCCGTGCATCTCGTTCTGATTCGCCTGAAGAGCGATGCACGCGAGCGCCGCATAGCTGTTGATACTCTGCGGCTCGCGCAGGTAACCGTGCCCCGTGGAAAATCCGTCGTGAAACAGTTTCTGCAAATCAATCTGGCAGCACGTCTCCGTCAGCATGTAGAAATCTTTATCGTGAATGTGGATGTCACCGGCTGTGTGCGCCTCTTCGATCTCTTCCGGAAGAATGTAGCGATCGATGAAATATTTGGAACCCTCGGAGCCGTATTTGAGCATCGTGCCCATCGCCGTGTCGGCGTCGATGTTGGCATTCTCGCGTTTCATGTCAACATCGTGTGCGCTCGCGAACGTCATGTCCTGATACAGCTTCATCAGATCGTCAATGGAGTCGCGTCGACGCGTGTGCGTCTCGCGGTAAATGATGAAGGCTTTCGTCGTGCGGAACAGCCGCTCGGAGAATAGGGTATATTCGACAAGATCTTGAATTTCTTCGACGGAAGGCGTCTCGGAGGAGATCGATGCGATGACCGTATCGGTCATTCGATCAAGGACGTCGTCCGATACGAATTCGCTCGGGATGGAGCGGTTCGCCAATTCCATCGCGCGTCTGATCTTAAAACGATCAAACGATGCGAGCGTGCCGTCACGCTTGATCACATGGGTCGGGTCGGGAGCTGTTATGACATGCAGAGCGTCGCTGATCTCTGATTCGATTCTCTTTTGTGTCTGCAAAACGCTTCCGTCAAGCGACATGGCTTTCGTCTCCTCTCCTCTTCAACTACACCATGTAGTGGCTAGCTAGAAAGGACAATACCATATATTGTGGTATCTCGCCAGATGCATCATATTACAATTCAATGACAATCCATCCCCAATATCGATGTCAAAGACTCTATTTTCCTGGTATTAACGCCACCACAGACGCCGATAACCCATGGACTGTTTCCTCGATATCGAACTTTCATCGCTCATGGTAAAATGGTGCAAGAGCGTTACTTCGGCTCCCCTGCGTCGACTTGTTTGTATACATTCTTCGGGCGTATTCGATCGCGTCACACGGATGCCGTTGTAACACTTTGCGTTTTACGCATGTCGGTTAGTCGTGTAGGGAAACTGTAAGAATAGCCATGAGAGATATCTTCAAAACTGCGCTTATCATTGTCAATCCGCAGGCAGGAAGGCACGGATCGAACGATGCAGCCGAGCAACTCATCCAAGAGTTGCAAAATGGTGGTGTTCGAACGTGCAAAAGGAGAACGACCGGTATTAGTGATGCGCGTGACATCGCATTCCATGAGGCAGAAAAATACGATCTCGTCGTCGCATGCGGCGGTGATGGGACACTCTCGGAAGTCGTTTCGGGACTCATGCGGTTGGAGTCGCCTCCTCCGGTCGGCTTTTTGCCGGTCGGTTCCACTTGTGACGTCGCGCGGACTTTCAATCTATCCTCAAATCCAAAACAAGCGGCGCGTGAAATGCTACACGGCGTCTCGTTCGCCATCGACATCGGTCGAGTCTCGGGGTCAGCGCCTCTCTTGCGCAGCGATCTGCCTAAAGGCGTCGTGCCGGAGCATGAAGAGCAGCTCCCCGATTACTTTACGTATATTGCAAGTTTCGGCGCCTTTACCGAGACTTCCTACGCGACGAGGCGCACTTTAAAAAAGAGGTTCGGGCACCTCGCGTACGTATGGACCGGCCTTCAATCTGTTAAGGACATCGCGCCGATGGAAGTGAACGTCACAATTGACGGAGTAGACTATTCGGGCAGCTATATTTTCGGAGGCATCATCAACTCCTTTTCCGTCGGCGGCATGATAAGGCTTGAAGACGTCATATTCGACGACGGCCTTTTCGAGGTAATGCTCGTCAAACCGCCGCAAAACGTCGGACAGATCGCCAAGCTTCTCTCGCGTCTCCTACAACGCAAGAGGACGAACGCGATCATCAGCAAGAAAGCGCGCGAAGTCATCTTCACATTCAAAGAACCTGTTTCCTTTACCGTCGACGGCGAATACGGCGGTTCGCGAACGAGATGGCACGTCTACAACGTGCCTTCCGCTATCAAATTGCGCGTCGACCACCCTCCCACCTCGTGACGCTTGCGCCTGAGAACGCAGAGGCGATCGACAAGGCAACGCCTTAGATGGGAGTTGTCATCGGATATTAATCGAAAAGAGAAGGTATATGGCTCACGACTCACTGCTCCGACGAGCGACTGACAAAAGAAAGCGTCAGGATGAAGGCCTAGGCTTTCTCCTTCAATACGAGAATGTCGCATGGTATGAGAACGGCGTCGTGCGCATACTTGACCGCCGCGTCTACCCGACTGAAATTGCCTATGTGACGTGCGTTGATGTCCGAGACGTGGCACAAGCGATCACCGACATGGTGACACAGAGTGCCGGTCCCTACACTGCGGCAGGAATGGGCATGGCGCTCGCGGCATCCAAGTGTGCCAATCGACGAGAATCGGAGCAAATGGCATATCTCGAAGAAGCGGCCGAGACGCTCTCAACGGCTCGCCCTACGACTGAACCGAGAATGCGCAAGATCACGCAAGGGGCGTTGCGCGCGGCTGCCGACGCGTTTACCTCCGGCGAGAGCGACGTCTCCGATACGCTATTTAATTTGGCCTTTGATTCACTCGAAAGGCGATACGCCCGCATGTCCGTTGTCGGGGAAAACTTCATCACTCTTTTGCCGAAAGAATCGGTCGTCATGACACAGTGTTTCGGCGAGACGATCGTCGGCACGGCATTGCGAGCGGCGCGCGAAGCTGGATACGTCATCAAGCTGTTTTGCCCCGAAACGCGCCCGTATTTTCAAGGGGCGAGACTGACTGCTAGCGTCGCGGCAGACATGGGGTTCGACGTGACAGTCATCACCGACAACATGCCTGCGGAAGTCATGGCGAACCGGCACATCGATGTCTTCACATCGGCTGCCGACGCGATCACGATGGATGGCTATGTCGTCAACAAGGTCGGGACACTGCAGATCGCCATCTTGGCGAATTACTTCGACATTCCGTACTTCGTCACGGGTATCCCCGATACGGTTTATTCTTGGGAAGTGACGATTGAGCAACGAGATCCTGAGCTCGTCCTCGAGGCACGCGGTATTCGAAATACTAAGGAAACCGTTAAGGGATATTATCCTTCCTTTGACATCACGCCGCCCCATCTCATCTCCGGCGTTGTCACGGATCGGGG
>JAAZKT010000094.1 GCA_012799695.1 Clostridiaceae bacterium | reverse complement strand
CGGCACCGTTGCCCACAACTCAAAAGCGGTTTATCAAAAGTACATGGGCTGGTATGACGCGAACCCCGTCAACTTAAACCCTCTGACGCCCTCCGAGAGTGCGAAAAAGTGGGTTGAATACATGAATTTCGGAAGCTTAGATGATGTATTGCGTCAGGCTAAGCTTGACTTCGATGCGGGACAGTATCAATGGGTCGCCGAAGTGACGAACACGATCGTCTTTGCCGACCCGAACCACCAGGCGGCACGGTTGCTCTGTGCGGATGCGCTCGAACAGCTTGGCTATCAGGCGGAGTCCGGAACATGGAGAAACGCTTATCTGTCAGGAGCGAAAGAACTTCGCACCGGCAATGCATCCGGCAGCACAAAGCAGGCAAAAGCAGGCTCGGATATGCAAATGAACATGACGGCTTCCAACATTTTTGATTACATGGGTATTTTGTTGGACAAACAGGCCATGTCGCCTTATGATTTTACCGTCAACATCACGCTGGCTGATACGAAACAGCAATTTATGCTTCGCTTCAAGAACGGTGTTCTTCTGCAATTCGAAAATGCGAAAGACCAAAATGCCGCCCTGTCCATCACAACCGCCCGACAAGCGCTGTTTTATATCCTCTTGGGAAAACCCGGCGAGTTTGCGAAGGTGGCAAAAATTGAAGGAAAGCAAGAGCTATTGAAACTCATTATGGTAAATCTGAATCAGTTTAACCCTGCTCAGACCAAAGGATTCAATATCGTAGAACCATGATAATGGATAAACGAACCTACGCCATGTTAGCCAAGCCGGCAAGCAGTGCCTGCAATCTTCGCTGCGAATATTGCTACTATACCGGCAAAAAGGAACGACTGCATGTAGAAAACTCAAGGATGCCGCAAGGCATCCTTGAGGCATATACTCGACAAAGCCTTGCCATGCACGGAAGCGATGCTGTCGTTGAATTTGCATGGCACGGCGGCGAGCCGACGATTGCGGGAATCCCATTTTTTGAAGAAGCACTGAGACTGCAACGGGAGTATGGAAAAGGGCGGAAAATCCTGAACACTCTGCAAACAAATGCCACGCTGCTGACCGACGCATGGTGCCAATTTTTCAAAGCAAACAATTTTTTGATCGGCGTGAGTATCGACGGACCGGAGCCACTCCATAATGTCTATCGGCTAACAGCGGACGGCCGAGGTTCTTTTACGGAAACCATACGTGGCATTGAATTGCTGCAAAGGCATGGCGTATCATTCAACACCCTAACAACGGTTAACCGAAAAAACATGGAAAAGCCGTTGGAAGTCTATCGCTTTCTGCGAGAGTTTTCGGATTATATGCAGTTTCTTCCGGTCGTTGAGCGTATGCCTGCTCAGTATGAAACGGAGGAAGGGCAGCCTTTTGCCACGCCACCGGGGCTACACTCCATTAAGATCAAGCACCCTCTCGCCGATTTTTCAGTTACTCCAGAGGGCTATGGCGCTTTTTTATGCGCGATTTGGGACGAATGGAAAAAGTATGATTCTATGGAAAAGCATATACAGCTTTTTGATGTGACGATTGGTAACCTAAACGGAATTCCATCCTCTCTTTGCGTACACAATCCGCTCTGCGGTCACTCCGGGTGCGTGGAAGCGAATGGCGATGTTTATTCCTGTGATCGATATGCGTTTCCTGCTTATAAGCTAGGCAATCTCACCTTGACTTCTCTTGGTGTATTAATGGAGAAAAACCGTGATTTTGGGATGCACAAAACATACGGTTTGCCGGAAGAGTGTTTTGATTGCCGGTATATTAAGCTTTGCTTCGGCGGCTGTCCCAAGGATAGACTTTGGGACAACAAAAATTACCTTTGTGCAGGATACAAGATGTTTTTCGATAAGGTTTGTAATTCGACAGAACGATGATCACATCGGAAATATTAAACTCATGAATCATGTGCGTGATGATCATGTTTTCTGAACATGGATCATCACGCACAAGTTCATTGGCACACAAGGATGTGGCCTTGGAGTTTAATCGTTTGCACCGATGTTGAGAGGACGTCCCTCATAGCTCATCGTGTTTACACCGGTTACTTTGCCTTCATAGATCGTGCAGACTTTCCAGAGAGTTCCTTCGGCTGACGGCACATTGAAGACGAGAGGTTGTCGGTTACCCTTAAACTTTATGGAGACTTTGGCACCGGAACTTGCCAGTGCCCAAGAACCACTCTCTTTTGCCGTGTTGGTGAAATCGTGCACATACACGTTAAAAGGAATGTCCGATGCGAGCTCGTTAACCGTAATCACCTCTGGTCCGTATCCTGTACTGGACTCACGCGTGAGGGCGACGTTGACATCATCCAAAAAATCGTAGGAACGATAGCCGTCAAACGCGAAGATGTGGAAATGTTCTCCGTCACCACCAAAAGGCGCGGTGAGGTGCAAGTCCAAGTCGGCGGGCGCTACACCCCATTCAAGCGTAATCGATTCTATGACTCCGGTACTGGGCGCGGGGGCGCTGGTCGGTCGAAGTTGGATGAGTCCCAAATCGGTAACGGCTCCTTCCTCGACTAAGAAGGTGTCCACGAATGCGGGTTCGTAGCCGTCGGCAACAATCGAAAAGGGCGCCATCATTCCCGAAGGTTGCCCAAGTGTGTCGACCCAGTAGATGAATTCTCCTTCGATCTGTGCCAGCAAGTCAGACGGATACGGCCAGTCGAAACGCGTGTCTTCTTCGTCTGCCGGTGACCCGTCAAGCCAAACGAGGTCAACAAACCGGAACGACCGTATGGGCTTGCCCGTTACGGCATCGTAAACGAAGCCCGCAAAACCGCCGCAGCCTTCTTCCGGCATGAACGGTGTGTGCCCCGGGAGACGAATGACACCGTCACCGGGATCCGGTTTAATCGGTTGTGGTCCCGGAGCGGGAGCGCCTATGCGCCTGAGATAGATGACGCCTGCATCCGTGACTTCACCTTCTTTGACGATGATGTCGCCGACAACGCCGTCTTGGTAGCCGTCCGCTGTGATGGTCACGTTCTCGACGACATCCTGAGAATCGGTCTTAGCCCAGAAGAGGTACTCTCCTTCCAGTTTCGCAAGTATACCCTCCACAGTAGGCGGGAAGGTGTAATGGAAGTTGTCATACAGTCTTCCTTGGTAGGTAAAGCTGATCGAAAAATTCGGTATCGGCATCTTCGTGACGTAGTCATAGACGAATCCCGCGAATCCTCCCTTGCCTTCTTCAGGTGTGAAGGGGGTGTGGCCCGGAAGTCGGATGATATCTTCGTCTTCCGGTTCGAGCGCGATGGTGCCGAGACTGAAGACCGACCGTTCGCTTACGGTGAAAGGCGGCGCTTCGTAAGATTTATAGCCGAGCGCTTCAATCACCAAGTCGTTAACAACAGTTTCGCCGCCGTTCGTGGTGACCAATGAGTAAAACTCGCCCAATTGTTGCGCGTCGTAGATGTCCGGGTAGGGGAAAGAGAAGTCCATGTTGATGGCCTGTCCGTCCGCATCCGTGAAGCGAATGGAGAAGAGGGCTAGACGGTTATTTGTTTCCCTATCGCAAACGAATCCGGCGAATCCGCCCATGTTATTGACCGGCCAGAAGATCGTATGACCCGGAAGGCGGATAGCGTCGGGACCGTATGGTGTCGGAGGCCCGGGATAAGGCGTGAAAGAAGGATCGGGGATTATTTCACCCGGAGGTACTTGCGGGATATCGCCCGTCTGCGCGAAATCCGAGGAGAGCGCGGCATTGACAACGGGGATGAGGTTGAAGCCATCTGTCGTGAATGTATCGGTTCTCTCCATGAGAATCGCTTTGACCTCGGATGCCGTGTATTCGGGGTGAGCACCGTAAATGAGTGAAGCGACCCCTGCCGCCATCGGTGATGCCATTGAGGTGCCCGATATGGAGGCATAGCTTTGATTGGGCATCGTGCTGAAGATATCGGAACCCGGTGCCGCGACATCGATAAGTGAACCGTAGTTGGAAAAATCGCTGAGACGGTAAGCGTACTTGATGCGCGGGTCAACATCGGGGTCGAAGTCGATTTTCGTGTTTTCGATCGATGCGACGATGACCGTGTGACGTCTTCCTGCATCCGTTCCTGTCATGATTCGATTCATTTCGTAATCGTAAGCGTCGTGCGCTTTATTGCCGGCGGCTTTGAAGACGAGGAAGTCATAGCCTAACTGTTCTAGTCTGAGACAGAGATCTCCGTATGCCTGCGTTTCGATATATTCATGTTTACTGCCGGGCAAGGAAGGTTCGGTGTCGCCGACGCTGAAATTGATGACGCGACATCCTTGCTCGACGAGGGTTGTGAGCGTCACCTCGAGTTCGAACGAGGTCGTCACATTCCACGTATCGATCTCACCCGTGTCCTCATTGATACCCATATGCCAATAGTGGAAAAAGTACGGTACCGTATTCCAGTTAACGCCGGCACCACCGATTTCATTGTTCCCTTGTTCAGATATGATGCCTGTGACATGGGTGCCGTGCTGTTTCTTTCCGTAGTAATTGGATCCCTCCGATTTTTTCGATTTGGCGTAGAAGAGCTCAAGGTCGTCGATGGTTTCCAACGTATGCGTCGGGAAGAGATAGATGTTCGAGCGATCGACATCAAGATCTTCGTGGTCGTATTCCAAACCTCCATCGGCAATGCCGACCGATATCGGCGTCAGGCGGTGAATTCCCTCCCACACGAGTGGTGCCCGGATGACTTCCAAGCCCCAATTGTTGCCGTCGGGGTTGTTGATGTCCCAAGAATCGAACAACTTATCATTCGGATAAAATTGTGTCTCTCCGCGACTATAGACGTAATTGCGCTGTGCGCCGGTGACATCGGGCGACCCGAGAAGTGTGTACAAGATCGAATCAAGATCTTCTTCGTCAGTATTTTTGTACCGGAATTGATAACGGAAGACTGACGGGATTTCACCGACAATTTCGCCGCCTGTTTCTGCCGCAAGTGACTCAGCTACTGAACGATCACTGCCGTAGCTAAGCGACACGAGTATTTCATTTGTCAGGATGGTCTTTTCGATGGAGTCATCGGTAATACGCTTGATTTTAGAACGATCGGGGAGCGCCGAAATACCTGACGCGTATTGGAGGTTGAAAGGAATCGGTTCGGACGTTCCGAACAACGTTTTTACGGTTATGTATAATGTGTGATTTCCTATTCTCGCATTGCGATCGGTTCGCACCCAAGGGCCGCGCTCTTTCGACGATTGATTGACCGCTTTGTCAAGATTGAGCGTGGGGAAACGTCCTGTTTTCTTAAACATCCCGCCATCCAAATTCTCGAGTTTCGTGTAGGCGTCGAGATCGGAAGGGTCGCTCGGATTAAGCGCATAAGACACTTCCCGTATTAACTGATTTGTCTTTATGGTAAAAGAGAGGTCGCTGATCGTCCCGTTGATCGTCTGACGCGACCCGTCAAACTCTACGACCGGTCTCAGCGGGAGTGAAAAGATTAACAGACCGGCAACAAGAAGAATGAAAACAGCGAGGAACGACAAGCCGATGACTTTTCCCGTTTTCTTTTTACGTTTGGGAGCAGGCGCTTGAGGAGGCTGTCCACCTGTCCAAGCGGGTTGCTGCGGAGGCGGCGCATAGGGTGGAGGCGGCGCATACGTCTGCGTGATGGGTTGTTGAGGCGCCGGAGCAGGAGGATAGCCGGGAGATTGGTACGGTACGGATGGTCCGCCACCGCGTGGTTGCTGCATCGGAGCATACCCCGCCTGTGGCGGTGTATAGCTCGCCTGTGGTGGCGGTGGTGGAGTCGGGGGTGTATAGCTCGCCTGTGGTGGCGGTGGTGGAGTCGAGGGTGTATAGCTCGCCTGCGGTGGCGGTGGTGGAGTCGGCGGTGCATAGCTCGCCTGCGGTGGCGGTGGTGGAGTCGAGGGTGTATAGCTCACCTGCGGTGGTGGAGTTGGCGGTGTATAACTCGCCTGCGGCGGTGGCGGGGTAGGCGGTTCTTCGCTCGCCTGTACAGGTGGAGGCGGGGGTGGCGTGTCCGCATTGGCCGTCTCCGGGGGAGTGACGGGCTTACCGCACATGATACAAAAACGCATCTTATCCTCGTTCATATGGCCACAGTGTTGACATTGCATCGATTTTTCTCCTTTCGTGAACGGTACTAACACGTTCCATATAAGTTGATTAATTCCCTTTACATTATTATACCGATATTCAAGAATCGTGTGGTATTCTTCAGTATAAAGTGATAATGGAGGTATCTGAGATGGTTGAGACACCTGATTCCATTATGGAAGAGCTTTACATCGTTGTGCAGGAGCGTGCGAGATCGCCTGAGCCGGGTTCCTATACGAATTATTTGCTGGATAAAGGATTGGACAAAATTCTGAGCAGTTTCGGTACACAGGCTTTGGAAATTATCATTGCTGCAAAAAGTGGCCGAAAGAGCCGCATCGTGGACGAAAGTGCCGATCTGATCTATCACCTGATCGTGCTCTTGGCGGCTTCCGATATACCGCTTTCAGATTTGTCTGCCGAGCTTCGAAAGCGTCGTTCTTTTTCAGAGACGTCGTCCGATCCATATGGATGATGGCTCGTAGTCGTCTCTTTTCCGACGCATGATACAATATTATTGAAATTGCACATCGGATCGCGTATTCGGTCGATCATTCGACACGAATTCATCCGGAGAACGGAGCCCTCATGTCTGAAGAGCAAACACTAAGAGAAAACGTCAAAAGCCGCGAAGTTGTTCCTCGCGACAAACAGCGATCTTCCAGTCGCAATCAACCTGCCGAACAGAGCTCCAAAGGTGCATCCGGGGGACAGAATCGAAGGCGATCCGGAAAACAGCAACAACGTCGAAAGCCGCGATCTTCTGCAGGAACGACCAATGTTCAGGAAGAGCGCCGTGAGCCGAAGAACCAACAAAAGAAGCGTCGTCCGCAAAAGAAATCAAGGAACACCAAAGCGCTTCAAAGAGAAGTGCCTGCTAAGACAAAGGGCGATGATCCGGTGAGAAGAATACCGAAAGATTTCGATCGTAACGGTTTAGATAAAGCTCAAGAGATTAAGCAAGTGAGAGGTGAAGCGCAAAGTATTGAGCGTAACCGTCGTACAGAGAAATCGGATGCACAGGATAAAAGTCCGCGCGGCGGCGACAGGTTACGACGTGACCGCAAAAAAAGGATGAAGAATGATCTTGCTTTTCGGGCGGAAGAAACGGTGGAAGACATTAAGCGTGACATCACCCGGATCGAAAAAGACATCCAGATCGATATCGATAGCATACGAAATCAGAAACTTGATTTATAAATTATCAATCCGTGATCAGTATAGATGAAATGAGTAGCCAAGCCCCGTTGTGGAGCGCACTTTGTCGGCAGGCGAATCGCATTTCTTTTCATATGCCCGCCCACAGGCAGGGTCGTGTCTTTTCGCGAGAATGGATTGAGTCGCTGACACGTTGCGACACGACGGAGCTTGAGCGGACGGGCGATCTCACCGTTCCATCGGAACACGTTAAGGAAGCATACGATCTCGCAGCAGCCTATTTCGGCGCCGGAGAAACATGGTTCGTCACGACCGGCACAACGATAGCGATACGCGTGATGATTGCGAGCGCGTTGTTCGAGGGTGACGCGATTATTATGCCGCGCGCAGTGCATATGGCTGCCGTTCATGCTGTCGCGCTCCTTGGCCTTAATCCACATTTCGTGACGTCTTCCGATGGTCGACGATTTGAAGATGGACAACCCGACGCGGAATCCTTTATCGCCGCCATGCGAACCCGACCGGATGCAAAGGCGGTATACGTTACGTGTCCCGATTATTACGGGCGGACAATCGATTTGCGGATGATTGCTGTTGAGGCGCATCGGCTCGGGATGACATTGTTGGTCGATGAAGCGCATGGCGCTCACTTCGCAGCCGCTCCGGGCATACTGCCTCCGACGGCTCTTTCTCAAGGTGCCGATTTTGTCGTGCAGAGCGCACACAAGACATTGCCCGCATTGACGCCGGCATCGCTCCTCCATCTGTCAAAGGACGGTATCGCGTGCGGGCGACTCTGTCCATTGCGCGTTGCAGCAATGGTACGTGTTTTCCAGACGTCGAGTCCGTCTTTCATGATCGCGGCCAGCACGGATCTCGCGCGAGCCGTGATTTCGCGGCAAGGTTATGCGCCATGGCAACGGCTTACGGAGCTCAACCGGCAAGTGGTTGATTTGCTTCCCGCATATTATCAACGCGTTGCTCCCCCGGGTTCGGACAAGTCAAGATTGGTTATTGACTATTCTCGGCTTGGCCGTGGCAGGAAAGAAATGGTCGCGAAGCTTGACTATGCAGGTATTGATGCGGAACTGGTCGATCATCGCCGTATCGTCTTCATTCCCGCCATCGATCACCCTGAGAGCGATTACGAAATTCTGGCGCGTACGCTTAGTTCCGTTTTACCTGCCGAAAATTCCTTATTCGCAGAGCGCCATGTACGGCGTCTTAAAGAACTCGAAAATCTGCGAGACTCGCTGTTTTCCGCTCGTGCCTCTTGGTTGCTTACTCCAAGGCAAGCACTTTTCGGAGATCCGTCACACGCTGAGCGATCGGAAACGATGGCGAAAGTGGCTGATCACGCTGAAAATCACTGTGGAGGAGCCATGAAAATGGCGTCACACGCGATCGCCCCATACCCGCCCGGCATGCCGATCGCTTGGCCGGGAGAAAATATCGGCGAACGGCACGATACGTACATTCAAATGCTTCAAGAATCGAATGTCGCGGTTTACGACTAAATAGAACAGTGTTCGAATCATTCTCGGACTATTGAACAACAACATCGTGATGTTTTTATTGCCATTTGTTCCGGATCAATTTGGTGTCGTTTGTCTTGTGAGTCAACGTCATTTGTCGGGCAAATACGCCAAGAGATGTGTGGTAGAATTGAATAAAAATGGGCGCGCTGCGTGGGAACGATTTTAGGAGTACAGGTAGGTTGCGAGCCGGAAAATTCATTACATTTGAAGGCATTGACGGATCGGGGAAGACAACCCAGATCAGATACCTAGCGGACTTCTTGGAATCGTTAGGTTATGAGGTTCTGTTGTTGCGTGAGCCGGGCGGTACGAAGATTAGCGAAGAGATTCGCCGTATTCTGCTCGATATGAAAAATGAAGGGATGAAGCCGGAAACGGAACTATTTCTGTTTGAGGCGGCACGTTCGCAGCTCGTACGCGAAATCATTAAGCCTGCATTGGAGCGTGGCGTCTGGGTTATCTCGGATCGTTTTCACGACTCGACAACAGCGTACCAGGGGTATGGTCGCGGACTTCCTCTCGATATGGTTCACGACCTGAACAAGCGGGCGATAGGTGACGTGCTCCCCGACATGACGATACTGATCGATCTCGGAGCGGAAGCACGGAGAAATCGACTCGGCAAACGCCATGAGGATGGACAGAAAGATCGCCTCGATGTGGAATCGGAGGCTTTTAAGCGCCGTGTGTGTGACGGATTTCTTGCGATTGCGGAAGAAGAGCCCGATCGCGTTTTCCGCATTGAATCACAGGATAAGAAAGAAGATACCGCAAGGCTTATTCGAGAACAAGTGAGGAGAATATTATTATGAAATTGATCTTCGCAATTGTCAGTGACGAAGACTCCCCGCGTCTGATGGCGGAAGTCAACCGCGCGGGATACCGAGTCACGAAACTACACTCAACGGGTGGTTTTCTAAGATCGGGCAATACAACACTGATGGCGGTGGTTGAAGATTCCGCGCAAGAAGAGGTTCTCTCCATCATTCGCAAAAACTCCAAGAGCCGAAAAGCAGCGATTAATGCTAATATCACACCTTCAACAATGGGTCCTGCGTATGTTCCTTACCCCGTTGAAGTTAACATCGGCGGAGCTACCGTGTTTGTTGTTCCCGTGGAGCATTTTGAAAAGACTTGAAATCTTCGAGGCCATTGACCTTGTCGAAGCGAGTGACATCAACAGATATGGATGGCAATGCCTTGTCATTGCGTTCGATTGTGTGCGCAGAAGAATTGCTCGACGTTCTACGGCAATCAATTGTCGGCAATCCCACTCCCATCATGCTCATCGGAGAAGAGGGGAGCGGTAAACACTATATCGCCATGCGGTTGGCTGCCGCGCTTCTCTGCGATGAGCCCGATGATAAGGATGGGGCATGCGGATCTTGTCCATCCTGCCGTTCGCTTGCACAAGGCGAACACTTCGACCTTATTGAACTCAAACCGGAGGAAGGAAAGAAAACGATCGCCGTTGCGAATGTTCGCGAGCAAGTTGGCTCAACGCTTCACATTTTCCCACAGCTAAGCAGAAGGCGTGTATACATTATTTTCGCTATCAAGGACGACACGCTGAATGAGCAGGGGCAAAACGCGCTTCTCAAGCCGCTTGAGGAACATCCCGAGTTCGTGAGATTCATCCTTTTGACGGAAGACCCGGAAAGGTTGTTACCGACCATTCGATCGCGTTCACGAATGATTCATTTAGGTCGGCGTTCAGACCAAGACATGCGCGCTATTCTCGAACATAACGGAGAGACCGATAGCGCATCCGTCGAGCTTGCGGTACTGTACGCCGAGGGATTGCCGGGACAAGCACTTGCCATTGCCGGTGACAAAGACTTTCAGGAGCTTCGCAGAGAGACTTTCGACTTCTTCCTCAGCTTGTTTCATGAGTCGCGAGTTTTTGCCTTAACGGGTTGGCAGAGACTGCTTCAGGATCGTGACGAGAAAATCAAGGCGGGGACGAAACTGCAGAAGCATGAACGAATACGGATGAATGATGTCTTGCGATTGTTGGAATCATTTTCGCGCGATTTACTTATTCTGAAGGAAAAGATCCCCCAAGGGAAACTCGTCAACTCGGATCTTGAAAAGTCTCTCAGTGCGGTACTGGAAAAGTACCCCGCGACCGATCCGCTGCGCGCAGCGCTTCTCATTCAGCAAACTAGTCGTGCACTATCGGCGAATGTTCTTTTTGACCATGCTGTTGCGAGGTTAATGCTTGGACTTCGACACTATTTGAGCGGGCAAGCCGTCCCCAATCACGTGTATTTGCATGAGACTCTAGGTTAAAGCTTACCCCGCGTAATGTAAGTGTCGTTATAATAGAATCGAGTACGATAAAATCCATGAGTAAGATAAAATTCATGAGTAAGGGAGTACCCAATTGAGTTATATAGATATAGATGTGGAAGAAAACGGAATTGACAGCGTCGACGATAGAGAGTTATTTAAAACGTATGATGACGCTTACCGGATCCAATCGGACGATCAAGATCTTAATGAAAATGATTATGATGGCGATGCCGACGATTTGGTGACGATCATCGGTGTTAAGTTGCGCGGACGCGGTAAGACATACCACTTTTCTCCTGCCGGTTTAACGATTAAGAATGGAAACTGCGTGATCGTTGAGACGGCTCAGGGAATGGAGTTAGGGGTTGTTTCGGATTCTATGCAGGAAGTCCCGAGATCAACTCTTAAGCTGCCTTTGAAGGACGTTCTGCGTCTCGCTTCAGATGAAGATCTCACCCATTTCGAGGAGAACAAACTCAGAGAAACAGAGGCAATCGACATTGCGCGTGAGCGAATTGTCCACTACGAACTTGATATGTTTCTTGTCGATGCCGAAATTCGATTCGATAACAAAAAAATCACGTTTTTCTTTACGGCGGATGGCCGCATTGATTTTAGAGAACTTGTTCGCGACTTGGCGTCTATTTTCAGAACACGCATTGAGCTTCGCCAGATCGGCGTCCGCGATGAAGCGAGCATGGTCGGAGGTCTCGCTGTCTGCGGACGAGAGCTCTGCTGCAGCACGTTTTTGAAAGACTTTAACCCCGTCTCGATACGATTGGCGAAAGATCAGAACCTTTCTATGAATCCGGGAAAGATATCGGGTCTCTGCGGACGACTCTTGTGTTGCCTCAACTTCGAACACGAGGCATATGTCGACGCGAGAAAACGTCTTCCGAAGAAGAACGCACACGTGATGACGCCTGAAGGGCCGGGTGTCGTCGAAAATGTTGACTTGTTGAAAGAAGAGGTGAGTGTACGCCTCGACCATGAGACTGATTCCCTCATCGTAACCTACCCCGCCGACAAGTTGGATAAGATACGCCCACGTGAAGATTCGGAATCACATAGACGAAAGCGAATCTAAAGCGGTGAACGCATATGGTGAATGAACAACCTTCAAATACAACTACAAAGAAAAAAATCAACTACAAAAGGTTGCTGATAAGAGCTGCGATCGCGCTGGTTTTGGTCGCAATCGTAGCGGTGCCGTTTTTAAGCCACAATCGGAACTCTCTATTAGCTGTAAACACGACCGTCGTGAAAAGGGGAGACGTCGATGAGTTTCTCTCTTTTGATGCGCGAATTGTTCCGAAGGAGATTCAGAAAGTAATGGCGAGCGGTCAGACCGTTTTACAAGTACACGTTGAAGAGGGCGAGGAAGTTAAGCGCGGGCAGCTGCTCTTGACGCTCGATATGAGCGAATTGGAGAGAACGCTTGAAGAGCGAAAGCAGGCACTTGATGAGCAAAATAAACTAATGCGCGACATCGAGAGTTTGATCGCGACACTCAAGCGTACAGGGCGTTCACTCGACCTTAGCAAAGTGTCCGAACTGACCGGGAACGCGAATGAATTATTGACGAAGCTCAACGAGCTTGCCACCGGTTGGCAGGATATGATGAATAAATTGCCGTCACCGAGCGCTGAGCTGATTAAAGAAAGTTTTGGACGCATCAACGGCATTCTATCCAATTCTGATGAACTGATGGAAAAGGTGACAAAATTTGTCGAAGACACTGAAGCTGAAGTTGAGCGACTAAGAGAATCGATTGCCGATAACCGTAATGATGCGACCTTGCTCCTTTTGAAGAGCCGGCGTGAGGAGCTCGTCTGGATGAGGGCGATGCTCGACAGTAGTGAAATGGCGCTGGAGGCGGCATACGATTACGTTTTATCGCTTCTTGACGATCTCAGCGAAGGGGATACCGACCCGGCACTTATTGAATCAATGACAGAATTACTCCTGACACTGGAGTCGAGATTGTCAGAAACGCGACAGCTGATTGCGCGAATTGATCAATTGTTGGAGGAGATTGATGCTCTGATCGAAGAGATAGAGGATGCGATGGAGCAACAACCGGCACCGACGGCTGCTACGCATACCGTCCCGGCAGCCATGGTTTCCGCGTCCGATGAATCGACAAAGGTGATGTCGCTATCGACATCGACCGCAGTATCTTCAGGTTCCAATATACGAATCGGCCGTCCGCGTCTTCAGGCGAGCGGAGTCGATAGCGCACTTCTCTCGCAGACCGCCGGACAGGGGTTGGACATTTTTTCCCTGCTAACGTCCGGAATGGGGCAGTACGGACAGCTCATGGGTCTTTTTGACAATTCGGTTGAAGCCGCCGAGAAAGCGCTCGCCGAGGCTAAGCCTGAAGTCCGAGCTGATTTTGACGGCACGATCGTTCATCTCAATGTCAAGGAGGGTGATCAGCCGTCCGTCTTCTCGTCAACACTTCTATTGGAAGTGTATAAGCGCGGAGATTTCGAGGCTATTTTCCAAGCAAATGAGAATGACGCGCATCGCTTGGAAAAGGGCGATAAGGTCGAATACCTTTTCGCGGGGATGGCGTTTCACGGCGAGATTGTCTTTAAGGCTCCCATTGCGGAATCTGCAAGCGATCTTCTCGGACAATCGAGTTTTGATCTGGGCGGAATTCTCGGCGGGGTAGGCGGCATGTCGCCCACAGTCACGGTTCGCATGAGTGTTAATGGCGAGAATCTCGACAAACTGACACCCGGTTTCAATATTCGCGCTGACATCGAGATCGGTCACAAAACAGATGTTCTAACCGTTCCCGTTGAGTCGCTTATACGTGATAAGGGACGCGATTGCGTCTTGTGTCTCGGTGAAAATGACGTCGTGGCTATTGTCCCGGTTACGCTCGGGTTGCAGGGTGCGACAACTGTCGAAATCATCGCGGGTATTGCTCTCGGCGATGTTGTTGTCGTGAATCCGAATCCCGATATCAAGGACGGAAGTCGCGTAGCCATCAAGAATCACACTCCATGACGAATCCCCCGAACATCGCATCAACCACACCGCTTGTCCAACTGACCGATTGCGTCAAGGTCTACCGGACGGGACAAGTCCATCTTAAGGCACTTAAGGGCGTCGATCTGACGGTTCATCGAGGCGAGATGACAGCGATTATGGGACCGTCCGGTTCCGGTAAATCGACACTCATGCATATCGTCGGTTTGCTCGACGAGATGGACGAAGGTCAGTATATTCTCAACGGTCGCGAAGTTCAAAGCTTGACGGACAATGAACAGGCACGGGCACGAAACGCAGAAATCGGTTTCGTATTTCAGTCTTTTAATTTACTTCAAAGCGCAAACCTCAGAGACAATGTCGCGCTTCCCCTCATCTATGCGGGTGTTCCTGCCGCCGAGCGGCGCAAGCGTGCCGAGTCGATGCTCGAACGTGTCGGGCTTCTCCCTTGGGCGGAGCACCGTCCGGGGGAGATATCGGGTGGACAAAAACAACGCGTCGCCATCGCGAGGGCGATGATCAACCGTCCAAGTCTTCTTTTGGCGGACGAGCCGACCGGGAATCTTGATAGCAAATCGGGGCGCGAGATTATGGAATTGTTTGTCGAGCTTAATGAGATGGGGACGACAGTGATTCTTATTACTCACGATCAGGATATCGCGGCGTATACGAGGCGTATTCTTACGATTGTTGATGGCTTCGTGGTTTCGGATAGCGATGGCGTGGACGCCGTCATTGGTGATGGTTTGAACGCCGAAGCGACTGTTTTGGAGAAGGTGCACTGTGTTTAGGGAGTTTGTGATAATGGCGAGGGGGGCGCTTCGGGCGAACAAGATGCGTTCCTTTTTGACAATGCTCGGCATTATCGTGGGGGTCTCCGCTGTCGTTACTATTCTCTCTGTCGGGCAAGGTGCGCGAAATCTTATCATGGAACAATTCGACACGGTCGGAACAGCTTCTTCTATGGTTTTCAGCCGAACGAACATCTTCAACAGTGACGATGCATTTACTGAGGAAGATCTCAAGATGCTTCGTAGCCGCGTTCCCAATCTCGTAAGAGTCGCACCGATGGCATCCGATGTGGCGCAGATGAGGACGACGCGAGGAGAGCATACGGTGTTTCTTTTCGGAATCGATGAAAATTACGATCGTATCACCATGTCGGAAACAGTCGCGGGCCGACTATTTACTCCGCGCGATTTCGATTCGTCCATGGCGCGCATCGTGTTGAGCGCGGACAGCGCCGCTAGGATTTACAACTCTTACAACGTCGACGGTGAAGTTGTCACGCTTATCAGTGGCGGCCGCTATTTGAACGCCACAGTTGTCGGTGTTTCTCGTTCCGGTTTTCAAAAAACGATGACGCAAACCATGCCGGAGGAGATGCTGCGGCAATCCGCTGCGATTGTCTATATTCCGCTCAATTCGATGCGTCAACTTCTCGGAAACGAGCCGGTTATTATGTCGCTTGCACTGCTTGCCGAGGATGTCTCAGACGTTGACGCTGTCAACCGTCGCAGTCTCGAACTGTTGCACGAGCGTCACAAAAGTGCAGATCGTGAGCCTTATCGAGCAATGAGTCTGACCGATGTCATGGAACAGGCGAATACAATCATTGACATTGTAACGATTTTCATCGGGGCGGTTGCAGCGATTTCACTTCTGGTCGGAGGCATCGGCGTCATGAACATCATGCTCGTTTCCGTAGTGGAACGAACACGAGAGATCGGCCTTCGGAAAGCACTTGGAGCGACCCGTCGAGACATTCTGAATCAGTTCATCATCGAATCAGTTATTTTGACGACGCTGGGAGGTCTGATCGGCGCGATCGTCGGCGTTGTTATTGCCAACATCATTATGTATATTACGGGTTTAAAGCCCGTCTTTACACCTGTTTCTTTTCTGCTTGCAGTCGGGTTCTCGGTTTCCGTCGGTCTCTTTTTCGGTATCAGGCCTGCGATGACCGCCGCCGCTCTTAACCCCATCGATGCCTTGCGCAACGAATAGAGGCGGAGAATTATTTTTTTCTTGTTCCGCTTTTTGTTTTTCGCCAATGGAAATTGCGTGAGGGAAGACGCGCCTGTTCTGGAAATGGATTGTCGCGTGTGGTATGATTTAATCGTTCAATTGCGAGACTTGGAGAGAGTATCTCAAGCCTCAACTGTAAAGGAGGGTCTGTCTATGCCGCATGTCATTAGTGACGAGTGTATCATGTGTGGTTCATGTGAAGCCGAATGCCCCATGGAGGCGATTTCTCAGGGTGATACACAATTCTGTATCGATCCGGACGTTTGCATCGACTGTGGAGCATGTACCGCTGTTTGCCCCGTTGACGCGATTTCTGAAGCATAATAATCTGTCAGCGTTTAAAGACAAACAGGGAGGCTACCTTTGACAGGTGGCCTTTTTTTGTCAATGGTGGCTGTTGGTTAAAAGATGAGTTTTGAGGGAAATAACGTCATGGTGGAAGAGATCACATATCGCGGAACGGACGATGAACAAAGAGAAGAGATCGGTACATTGTTTCTCGTAGCGACGCCTCTCGGCAATCGTGAGGACATAAGTCCGCGTGCAGTGAAGATCCTCGAGCAAGTTGATTATGTTGCGGCGGAGGATACACGCACTGCGGCAATGCTGTTGTCGGAACTCGGCATCGGCAATCGCCTCATCAGTTATTATGAGCAGAATCAGCGTGAGCGCCACGAGACCTTCTTGCGCGATTTGCTCGCAGGACGCTCGATCGCCGTGATCTCCGAGGCGGGCATGCCCTGCATCTCCGATCCGGGAGAAGGGATCGTACGCCTGGCGGTCCAACACGGCATTCCGATTACCGTTATCCCCGGGCCATCGGCTTTTGTTTCTGCCGTCGCGGCGTCCGGCCTCGATACGAGACGATTTGTCTACGAAGGTTTCATCCCCGCGCGAGGAAGTGAACGAAGAAAACTTATTGAAAAGATCGCGTTGGAGCGCCGTACTGTCGTCTTTTATGAGGCACCTCATCGCATTGAGAAGTTGTTCCGCGATCTCTTGGAGGCGGACTTGAGCGAACGGTATGTGGTCGTTGCCCGTGAATTGACGAAACGGTATGAGGAGTTTCTGCGGTTTACGGTCGCCGAAGCTGTCGCGTACTACGAGACAGTCACGCCTCGCGGAGAGTTTACTATTGTGCTTGAGGGGGCCGAAGAATACGAGACGCGAACGGGCGACACGGGAGTTCGTTCAGACGATGAGCTCGTCGCATTACTGAGAACTTGCCTTGATAAAGGGATGACAACACGCGAAGCGGCAGCTCATGTTGCGGCGGAGACAGGTGATTCGAAAAACAAACTGTATCGTCTTGCCTTGTCTGTGAAAGAGACGCACTGATAGCTGTCCTGTGGTGCATCGCTGTCATTTGTGAGACAATGATTCGAAGCATGTGAGTGTATCTGCTCGCCATTTTAATGGGATAAATGAGAAACATCGCAGGGCGATCTATCCTGTCGTTTGCGGCAGGGATACGCTTGGACGGAGGAATTATGGTTAGAGAAAAGTATTACATTACAACACCGATCTATTACCCGAGCGGGCAATTGCATATCGGTCACTCTTATTCGACGGTCGCGGTCGACGCCATGGCTCGATATAAGAGAATGCGGAGATTTGATGTTTTCTTCTTAACCGGTACCGATGAGCATGGGCAGAAAATCCAGCAGACGGCTGAGAAAGCCGGAAAAAGTCCGAAAGCGTACCTCGATGAGATGGCCGTTGAGATTAAGAAACTCTGGAAAGTTCTCGACATTGAATATGACGGTTTTATTCGGACGACGGACGATTACCACGAAAAAGCGGTACAGGCGATCTACCAGCAACTATACGAACAGGGAGACATCTATAAGGGTAGCTATGAGGGGCTGTACTGTACACCATGTGAAGCATTCTGGACGGAAGGTCAGGCTACCGATGGTCTTTGTCCCGATTGCGGTGCTAAAGTCGAGGTCATGAAAGAAACGAGTTATTTCTTTCGCTTGTCAGCATATGAAGACAGGCTGCTAAAAATGTTTGAGGATGATCCCGAATTCTTGTTGCCGCGCTCAAGGGCGAACGAGATGATCAACAACTTCATTAAGCCCGGACTCGAAGATGTCGCCGTAACGCGCACGTCGTTCGACTGGGGTGTTCGCATTCCCTTTGATTCGGATCACGTCGCGTATGTCTGGATCGACGCCCTCTCAAATTACATCACTGCACTCGGATACCCCGACGACTTGACGCTGTACAACCGCTATTGGCCAGCCGATGTTCACGTGATCGGGAAGGAGATCGTCCGTTTTCACTCGCTCATTTGGCCGGCTCTCCTGATGGCGCTCAAACTCCCTCTCCCGAAACAGATTTTCGCTCATGGATGGCTTCTTTTTGGTGGAGACAAAATGTCGAAATCGAAGGGCAATGTCGTCGATCCAATCATTCTCGCAGAAAAATACGGCGTCGACGCCATTCGATACTTTCTCCTCCGTGACGTCCCGTTCGGCTCGGACGGAAACTTCACAAACCGAGCGCTGATCGAGCGCATCAACAGCGACTTGGCGAACGATCTGGGCAATTTGCTCAGCCGTACTGTCGCCATGATCGTCAAATCATTCCCGAATGGGTTGCCAACCGATTACGACGAGGAACCGGTCGATGTGGAGCTCGATGATTTTGCCGACGAGACGTTCAAACAAGTCGAGTCGACGATGGACCATTTGGAGTTCAATCATGCGCTTGAGGCGATTTGGACGCATGTCGGTCGCTGCAATAAATACATCGATGTGACGATGCCGTGGATTCTAGCAAGGGAAGAGAAAGACCGCGCGAGATTGGCGTCAGTTCTCTATACGCTCGCAGACAACTTGCGCCGCATCGCCGTGATGATCACGCCGTTCATGACGAGGACACCTGCACTCATGCGTGAACAACTCGGTATCCCGGAGAGTGATCCCGAAGAGTCAGGTAGCCTGACATCGTGGGAATCTGCTAGGTGTCGCGATCTCTACCAAGGGAACGCCGATGTCAAGAAGGGGCGTCCCATGTTCCCGCGCATCGATGTCGAAAAAGAACTCGAATCTCTTGAAGAGCTTCTATGATTTGGTTTGACACGCACTCACATATTCAGAGCGGAGAGTTTCGCAATGATTTTCCCGATATGCTCATGCGCGCTCGCGCGGCAGGCGTGACGCGCATTTTATTACCGGGTTCTAACGAGCCTGACTCGCGCATCGCATGCCGATTGGCGGTCGACGATCCGATGTTGTACGCGGCTGTCGGCGTCCATCCGCACGATGCGAAGACGTGGGACGAAGGGTCGGCGGATCGTTTTGCGAAACTTGTACGCACGACGAACGACAAAGCGCTTAAAATTGGGCGTGATCGTTGCGTCGTCGCCTATGGAGAGATCGGGCTCGATTTTTACCGCGATTTATCGCCGCGCAAAGTTCAGCGCACCGTATTCAGAAAACAGTTGGAGCTTGCGCATAAGCTCGAACTTCCCGTCATCGTTCACATGCGGGAGGCGACGGAAGCGACGCTGGACATGCTCCGCGAAGCGTATAAGGACGGGCTGTTCTCGAAAGATCACCCTGCCGGCGTCGTGCATTGTTACTCAGGGAGTGCCGAGACCGTCCCGTACCTCTTGAAACTCGGATTCATGATCGGATTTGACGGTCCGATCACGTATAAGAATGCGCGCAAACCAATGGATGCGCTCGCCGCTGTCCCGATCGATTCGCTCGTCCTCGAGACGGACGCTCCATATCTCACGCCGCACCCGTACCGCGGGAAGCGCAACGAGCCCTCCTATCTGCCGTTCATCGGTGAAAAAGCGGCTGAGATTCTCAAGATGGATGTCAAAGATGTTGCAACACAGACGACAGCGAATGCGCTCAGACTATTCAGAATAGAGCGCTAGTTCATGAAAGCGAACCATGCCGATATGACACCGGTCGTCGCCAGATAAATTAGTAGTCCCGCGACCACGACGCCGCCCATAACGGCGATGATGCTCTTTTTGAAGTCCATGTTAAGAATGCTCGCGGCGAGTGTGCCGGTCCAAGCCCCCGTTCCCGGCAGAGGGATGGCGACGAACAGGAACAGGGCGACGTAGAGTCCGCGACCCGCTTTGCTCATTAACTTTTTACCACCGGCTTCACCGCGTTTAAGGAAGAAACTGAATATTTTGCCGATGTATTTTTTGTCCTGTCCCCAAACCAGAATTTTACGAGCGAAATAAAAAATAAGCGGCACCGGCAACATATTCCCCAAGATACCTATGATCATAGAGGTGAAAAGCGGTATTTCGTTCGCGCGGGCGTAGATGACGGCTCCCCTGATTTCAATGAGCGGGAGCATCGAGATAAAGAAAATCCAAAAATATTTTTTCAGCATGTTTTATATCTAACTGATGACGGTGATTCCACCACCGTCAGGCTTTCTTCTCCGTGGATTATTCGTTCGTGACACCGCCATATTCGCAATCGGAGTCGGTGCAAGAACTGCAGCTATCGCCCGGAATACAGTCCGAATCATGATCATCGTGATGTTCATGGTGATGATGGAGATCGTGATGGTGGTCGTGTGAATGATGTCCGTCGCACACGTGCTCATCCTGTCCTTGACCTTGAAGTTCGAGAAGCTTGCCCAAGGCGAATTCCGTCAAAAAGACGATCTTCGTCGGTTGAGCAGCGAACGTCTCACCTTTCAAGACGACGCCGTTGCTTGACTCGGAATACTCAAGCGGCAGATGCCTCATAAACACTCTTCCCGTTTCATCGTCCGTCACGACAAGTCTGACGTTATCTGCCGAAATACGGCTGAGCGGTGGCAACCCCGTTTCTCGTTCCGCCAACGCGGAAGACAAGACGTCCCATATCGCCGCATGGAGCGGTATCGTCTCCGTGTCATCGACTGATGCATCCTGCAACCACTCGGTAACGAATGCCCTAAACTGACTGAGTTTTTCATTCATATCGCGCGCACCTCTTCTGGTTGTTTAGTACGAGTTCCATTGTCTCATAAAATAGGAAGTAACGTTGTGTGGAACTGAAACAAGTTTTACAATCCCATTTCGCATGGTTTGAAGAGAAACACATAACACGCCGAGTTGTTTTCTCTCAACAATCGACACTGCCTTTCTGTTTTTTTCGTATAACGCACACGTGTATCCTGCATATTCCGGACAATACCGTTTACCGCTCAAGTTTGACACTCATCAGGAGAGAATAATTGTTTGTGTTTATAGAATTGTTACAAAGACCTGAAAACGTTGCTACAAGGGCGTTTTAGCGAAAAAACATAGTATTCTAAGAACATCCGCTGCGAATTGATTATGATGATGCAACAAAGTGAATCTTGACAAATTCTTGATTAAAATAGATTATTTATTTGTTGAGAAAATAGAAAAAGTCAAAAAATGACAGTCTGTCGACAGGAGGTGTCTTTCGCATGAAAATGAAAAAAATGCATCTGGTTATCAACGGAATCCGGCGAATTCTCGTTGTGGATCCTGAGAAATCACTTGCAAGCGTACTGCGTGAGCAATTGTTGCTTACCGGCTGTAAGGTAGGATGTGAAGCGGGACAATGCGGAGCGTGTACGATCGTTTTGAACGGCAAGGCCGTGCGTTCGTGTATTCTCAAGATGAGCCGTGTTCCCGACTTCTCCGTCATCGAAACGATTGAAGGTATCGGTACTCCCGACGATTTGCACCCATTGCAAGTCGCTTGGATGGCACATGGTTGCGCGCAGTGCGGTTTCTGTTCGCCCGGCTTCATCATGTCCGCCAAAGTTCTCTTGGAGGAGAATCCCGATCCGACACGCGAGGAAGTTCGCCGCTGGTTCCAAGTCCATCGCAACGTCTGCCGTTGCACCGGCTATAAGCCGCTAGTAGACGCTGTTCTGGACGCCGCAAAAGTCATGCGCGGCGAGCTCAAAAAGGAAGATCTGTTGTTTAAACCGAAGGACAACAAGATCATCGGCACAACGTATGCGCGCCCGTCGGCAGTTGCGAAAGTGACCGGGACATGCGATTTTGGTGCGGACGTCGCGTTGCAGATGCCGGAAGGCACTGCTCGCCTCGCGCTCGTCCAAGCAAAAGTGCATCACGGTCTCATCAAGGGTATCGACTTTGAAGAGGCGGAGAAGATGCCCGGCGTGTACAAAGTCATCACGCACAAGGATGTCAAAGGCAAGAACAGGATTTCCGGTCTGATTACGTTCCCGACCAACAAGGGAGACGGATGGGATCGCCCGATTCTCTGCGATGAGAAAGTATTCCAGTACGGCGACGCGATCGCGATCGTAGCGGCCGATACACTTGAAAACGCAAAAGCGGCTGCGGAGAAAGTCGTCGTCGACATTGAAGAATTGCCGGCATACCTTGACGCGATGAGCGCCATGGCGGAGGACGCCATTGAGATTCATCCCGGAACGCCCAACGTCTACTATGAGATCAACACGATCAAGGGCGATGAAGTTGAGCCTATCCTCGAGACGGCACCTTACGTGGCTGAAATCAATGCGTTCTGCTCGAGGCAGCCGCACTTGTACCTTGAGCCTGACTGCGGCAACGCCTACATCGATGAAGAGGGCAGATTGACCATCCACTCGAAGAGTATCGGACTCCACCTCCATCACGCGATGATCGTTGCAGGTATCGGTATCGAGCCTGAGAAACTGCGCCTCATCCAGAACCCCGCCGGTGGAACGTTCGGATACAAATTCTCGCCGACGATGGAAGCGCTGCTCGGTGTCGCCTGCCTCGCGCTTGACGGACGTCCGTGCTCGCTCGTCTACGACATGTACCAGACGATCACGTACACTGGCAAGAGGTCGCCGGGCTTCATGCACATCAAGATGGCTGCGGACGAAGACGGCAAGCTGCTCGCCATGTGGGGTGACAACTACGTCGACCACGGCCCGTATTCCGAGTTCGGAGACTTGTTGGCGATGCGCTTCTCACAGTTCACGGGTGCCGGTTACGACATCAAGAACATCCGCAACAGGAATCAGACCGTCGCGACGAACCACGCATGGGGCTCTGCTTTCCGTGCTTACGGTTCGCCACAGGCTTTCCTCGGCAGTGAGATCTGCATGGATGTTCTCGCGGAGAAGATGGGAATCGACCCGTTCGAGTTGCGTTACCGCAATATTTATCGCCCCGGCGCGACGACGCCGACAGGGCAAGTTCCCGATGTCTACTGTATGGAGGAGATGTACGACAAAGCGCGTCCTTACTACGAAGAGGCGAAGGCACGCTGTGCCGAGCTGAACGCGAAGTCGGACGGTCGCTACAAGTACGGAGTCGGAGTATCACATGGTATTTACGGCTGCGGCATTGACGGACCCGACTCGTCGGCCGCCAACGTGCAGTTGAATCCCGACAACACGGTCACCTTGTTCGACTCGTGGGAAGATCACGGGCAGGGAGCTGATATCGGATCGTTGTCAATGGCGCATGGCACGCTGCGCGAAGCCGGATTCAAACCGGAAGATATCATTCTCGTGAAGAACGACATGGCGCTTACGCCGGCATCAGGACCCGCGGGCGGCAGCCGTTCGAACGTCATGTGCGGCAATGCCATCGTCGCCGCCTGCCGTTTGCTCGTCGATGCGATGAAGCGCGAAGATGGGACATTCCGCGATTACGACGCGATGATTGCCGAGGACATCCCCGTTTACTACGAGGGAACATGGGTCGCATCCGACAATACGTCTTGCGATCTCGAGACGGCGCAAGGAGCTCCGTTCTGCGTCTACATGTACGAGATCTTCATCCCTGAGGTTGAAGTCGATACGGAGACGGGAAAAGTCCGCGTCACTCGCTTCACGACGGTTCCCGATGTGGGCACGATCATCAACCGCAGCGTCGTTGACGGACAGATCTACGGCGGTCTCGCTCAAGGCATTGGACTGGCTCTTACGGAAGACTTCGATGACTACAAGAAGCACATCTCGCTACTGGGTTGCGGCATCCCGTATATCGAGGATATCCCCGATGAGCTTATTGTCGATTACGTCGAGACGCCGAGACCGCTCGGTCCGTACGGTGCGGCAGGGTGCGGAGAAGCGCCGTTGACGGCACCTCACCCCGCTATTCTGGGTGCGATCTTCGATGCCACGGGCGCTCGTATCACGAAAGTTCCTGCGATACCGGAAGTCGTTCTCGATGCGTTAAAGAAAGTGAAGTAAGGCACCGACATTCGGAGAAAAGAGTGTTATCTCCGAATAGTTGAACAGATGTCCTAACTAAGTGTGGCAAGGCGGGATCTGACGAACGGATCCCGCCTTGTCGTGTATAAGCTCTTTTCTTTAACGACAGTCATGGTAATCGACTGTTGCTTGTTCAATATGTGTGTGAACGAGTAATTAATTGAGATAAAATGAGAACGATAGGAGGAAGTTTATGAAAACATTAGATCAAGACAAACTCCTCGAGTTGGAAGCTCTCTGCGTCCAGGAGCAGCCTCCCGCAGCGATGGCGGCCTGTCCGCTCCGCGTAGAATGTAGAACGGT
>JAAZKT010000093.1 GCA_012799695.1 Clostridiaceae bacterium | reverse complement strand
TCCCACTCTATCGTTGCCGGCGGCTTGCCCGTCAGCTCATACACCACCCGGCTCACATGCGGCACTTCCGTCGTTATACGATTCGTGACGTGTTGCAGGAAGGACCAGGGGAATTCGACGGGGCGGGCGACCATGAAGTCGTCGGTTTTGACGGCGCGGAGGGCGATGGTGTAGTCGTAGGTGCGGACGCCGTCCACGACGCCGACGGACTGGAGACCGGTCATGACGGCGAAATATTGGGAGACGAGGTCGGTGAAGCCGTGCTCGATGATCGCATCGCGGAAGATGGCGTCGGCTTCGCGGAGGATTTCGAGCTTCTCGCGCGTGATGCCGCCGAGGCAGCGGATCGCAAGCCCCGGACCGGGGAACGGCTGACGGTCGACGAGAGCTGCGGGGAGCCCCAAGGCGCGTCCGACGGCGCGGACTTCTTCTTTGAAGAGTACGTCGAGAGGTTCGACGATGCCCACGAAATCGATGTTCTCGGGGAGTCCGCCGACGTTGTGGTGGCTTTTCACGACTTCGCCGCCACCACCGCTTTCGATGACGTCGGGGTAGATTGTGCCCTGCGCGAGATAGGCAGAGCCGCCGAATTTCGATGCTTCCTCCTCAAAGACGCGGATGAACTCCTCGCCGATGATCTTGCGTTTGCGCTCGGGATCAAGGACACCTTCCACGCGCCCGATGAAACGATCGGTTGCGTCGACGGCGATGAGGCGAATCTTGAACGTGTCGGCAAACATCTCGCGAATCATCTGAGGTTCGTCTTTTCTCATGAACCCGTGATCGACGAAAATGCACGTTAATTGGTCGCCGATGGCTTTGTGAATCAACATGGCGACGACCGACGAATCGACACCGCCCGAGAGCCCGCAGACGACATGGCTGTCTCCGACTTTATTTCGGATGTCAGCGGTCGCCTCTTCTATGAACGCCTCTACCGTCCAATCTCCTGAGCACCCGCAGACGTCGAACAGAAACGGCTCCAAGTGATCGCCGACGGAGAACGGCTCGAGGACGACGACCTGTTCGCCCGGCTTTTTCATGGCGACGAGTTCAACATCGAAGAACAAGTTCTCATCGTCAAATCCGCTCGCTCTCAACATCTCAATTGCCGCCGTTCCGATGGCGAACACGGGCACATCCGCGCAGAGGATCTTTTCCCAAAGCTCGGGAGTCGTACAATCCGCCGCCGTGTCAGCGCAGACCGTCGAGTCGATCCTTCCCGTGACGACGATGCCCTTGAGCGTTTCATCCGTCAAGGTCTCCCGATAGATCGCGCGATGCGGCGTGATCAGCTCGCAGTAGATGTTCAAATCTCGGATTTTATGTACGATCACGCGGGCGAGTTCGCCGCCCAAGTCGATGGTCAAAATCGTGTCGTGATGTGCGCGCATGTCGCTATTCTCCTATCTCTCGATACCTATTCGTCCGGTGAGACCGGATGTCTCGTAGGGGTGTTTTCGCATGACGACTTCCGAGACGTAGTCGGCAAGATCGATCAGCGTCTCTGACGGATCGCGACCCGTGAGGACGACCTCTAAGTTGGGCGGCTTCGATTCTAAGAAATCGATGACCTCCTGTTCATCGAGCATCCCTGTCGCGATGGCGCCTATGACCTCGTCGAGGATCAAAAGGTCAATACCTTCGCGGCTTCTGGCGATCGCCTCTCGAAACTGCGTCTCGCAACGCTGGCGCGTTGCCGCTTTCTCTTCCGCGTTCATCATGAAAACGAATTTCTGTGAATAAGATCCCGAGATCACCTTGACGCCCAAAGACCGCAAGGGTTCGAGCTCGCCGGAGGTCCCGCTTTTCAAAAACTGTGTGAGGAGCACGTTCAATCCGTGACCTCGCGCGCGAACCGCCAGACCTGCACTCGCCGTCGTCTTGCCTTTGCCGTCACCGCAATAAATGTGGACGAGGCCGAGCCATTCTCTGATCTTCTCGATGGAGTTCTCCTGTTTCGCCATGTCGCCACCTCCGCACGTATGCTGTTTCCGCCGATTAGGGCGCAAGTATTATGCCGAATGCGTTGCTATTGTTTTCTTCTTTCACTTTACCATGACGCCCGCTCCGGAACATGATTTTCTGTGAAAAGACGCGTCGCGAAGCTGGTAATCCATGCAGCTCCGAAACGAAAAGCGACAGTTCGTACAGAATTACGGCAGAGCAGGTCCCGAAACACAAAATCCAACGAAAAGAGGCGTCGCGAAGCTGCAGACGCCGATCGACGCGGATGCGCTTCGCTCGTCCGATCGAGCCGCTATGGACGATTACTTCATTAACCGATGACAGCGCGTTTGCAGAACATAAGAGAGAATAAGAAGTGCGAAACCGATGCCCGCGACGGCGAGGAGAGGCAAGGTCGTCTGCATGCCGCTCAGACGGGCGAACGCCCACCCGTGAGGTGTGTATTGACCGACGCGCTCGACAAAGGCGGACGGGAGCCTGATGAACGTGCCGCCGATCAGGGCGAAGATGAAGAGCACGAGCGATGCCGGCACGAAGCGCTGTTCCGAAGGCATCAGCGATACAAGTTGACCGAAAGTGAGCATGAGTAAGAGGAAGACCGCCATGACAAGCCAGTAGCCGTCCGGGCGATTGATGCCTGGGATGATGAGTTCTGTGAGTCCCGCCATGAGCGACAGTTGAATGACGCCGGCGATCGCTAGGGCGGTCAACGAAGAGAGATAGTCGCGCAAGGGTCCGCCGTCGATCGATCGAAGCCTTTGTTGCGTTGCCGGGTCCGCAATCATAAGACTGGCGAGAAGCGAAAAGATGGACAAAAAGAGTATTTCGACGGCAAAATCGGGTATCTGGACGATCTGAGCCCTGTGGTCTTCCTGTAAGTTGTGGAGTTCAAGCTTTAAGCTCGCTCCCTCCGTACGCGCCACTTCGGTGCTTTTTCGCAACCGGGCGTACATCTCCTCGCGGGAAATGGACGTGCCGTCTGCCATTGTCAGCAAATCGTCGACCAGTATTGATTCGCGCGTCATGGCGAGGGCGGAGATCAGGAAGCTCTCGATGACAAGATCGCTGGCGATCGCGTTTTTGCCGGGAAGGTATTTGGCTGCTGCCTCGGTGTCGGCGGACAGCTTTTCGACTTTTCTGTCCGTTGCGAATCTGTCGCCATAATGAGCGGGAATGATGATGACGCCATCCACTGTGTCTGTCGCGATGGCGCGCTCGGATTCATCTTCCGATATTTCCGTCCAGTAAAGGCCGCTCGACTCGAGCAGTTCAATCAGTTCCATGCTCGACTCGTTCTTCGCGTGATCCACGTACCCCCCGCGCACCGCCGAGAGGTCGTTGCGCGCGAGCGTTGAGCCCGCGAAGAGCGACATGAGTACGGGCATGACGAGACAGAATGCGATCATGAAGGGTCGTCGCACCATCATGCTTAGTTTCAGCCGAATCAAAGTCAGAAGACACTTTAATCGCATAAGCGCCTCCTTCTAATCCTGATAAAGCCAAGCGCCAGCGCCGGCGGAACGGCCCAATAGGACAGGAGCACGCTACTTACCGCGACAGATCCGTTCTCCGATAACGCGGTGAACACGGCTTCCATAGGTGCGTGCATCGGCGTGAAGCGCGCACCCGCGCGCAGCCATGCGGGGAACAGCGACGTCGGATAGAATACGCCGCCGAACAATAAGAGCGCGAAGAAGATGAGCCAACCGACTTGGAACACGCCGACAGTCGGCGCATGCGCGCGCCCGACGAAGAGCATGAGACACGCTCCGAAAAGATAAACGCTCGTGAGGACGAGAGCTGTCGGGAGTAATGTCTCTAAGACACCGGCGATCCGCAAGGCAATAAGCCACGGGATGACGAGCGCGATCCACCAGATAAGCCCGATCAACACGCGCGATATGGCCGGTGAGATGCGACTGGCAATGAGTATCGTTCTGTCCTCGAGGTCCGTTTCGTGCAGGCGACTCGTCTGGTAGAGAACCCCCATCGCGGGGATAAAGGCAAACAGCACGAGAATGCCGGACAGCGCATGGTAAATGGCGCTCTGATCGGGTGTTCTGCCCTTTTCGACAAAGCGATCTTTTGTGAAATAAGCGCTCAGTGAATTGAGGGCGTGCTTCGTCGTTTGCAGCCACGATTGATTCTCATCGCCGCCCAGCTTTACGTATTCTTTCTGGTAGCCGAAAACGGCGCTGTAAATACGGTCGATCGCGAAGTAGTACTGTCGAATGAGCGTCGCGATGGCTGACGCCTCCATCGGTTTTTGCGGATTGAGGTAAAGATGGATCGATTCTCTGACGGAGCCTGTGCGCGTCTGTTCAAACAGATCGGGAGGGATGGTGAAGAACAGAATCGTCTCGTTTCGATCGAGGCGCTCTTTCGCCTTTTCAAACGTATCGAAATAGACTTGATCGAGATATTTGACGTCTTTGACGACTTCGGCGATAAGCTCGCTGAAGTACGAATTCGCCTCATCGACAATCGATACGGAGAATTGCAAGTGTTGACCGAGCGAATCCGCTTTCTCTTCGCTCTTTAATATGGGTGAGATCAGCGCGATGAGCACGGAATAGATGAGAAGAACGATGAGCAGCCCCGTCCGTGCCTTGCGTAAATCGTTGAGAAAAATGACAAGAAAAGATCGGATCCTTTCGCGAAAAGACGCGGGAACCGTCGTTAAGCCGTCGCGCCTTTGGCGATCGTGACCTTTCATGCGGGATGCCTCATCGAGTCGGCGCATTTATATCGACGTCGGGGAAATGGCCGCCTTCGAGGTGCAGCACGCGGTCGCAAAGAGAAGTCAGCGTGTTCTCGACGTGGCTGGCGATGAGGATGGTTCGTCCGCGATCGCGGAGATGTCGGAGACGTTCCGTCATCATGGCGCGACTTCGAGCGTCGGCACCGGAGAACGGCTCGTCGAGCAAGAGCAACGCCGGATCGCCGAAGAGGCCGACAACGAGGCTCGCTCGCCTCGCCATGCCGCCGGAACACTCTCGGATCGGCTTGTTGACGAAATCGGAGATGAGAGGATCGGCCATAGCGCTCTTGACGATCGCTTTCCTGATCGAGACGGGCATGCCGCGGACGGCAGCCCAAAATTCGATCGTTTCACGTACACGTAGCCGGTCGTCCAAGGCGAGTTCCTGCGGAACGTATCCGATGAGCGATCTCCATTCCGCCTTGTCGCTGAGCGGTATGCCCAAAAACGAAACATGGCCTCCGTCGGGAATGAGAACGGAAGCCAAGATCTTCAACAAGGTGCTTTTGCCGGCGCCGTTATCGCCGGATATGCCATAGATGCTGCCGGTAGGCTGGTCGAATGAAAGGTTCTTGAGAACCTTAGTTCCGCGCATCGCTTTTCTCAAATTGAGTACAGTCAGACCTTCGTTCATTCGCTCCCCCGTTTGCTCTGTAATCGTCCGTTTTTGTGAGCTCGGAATTTTACGATTCCGAGCGTTGACCGGGCGCTACGCAGCCCATAGCGCCCGGTTCATTGAAAGTGTTTTCTGTTCGGTGCATATAGCGGAAAGCTAAAGCATGCACAAAGGTTCCATGGCGATTATTCGATATCGCGGAAGAATGTTTCCATGTCGATGCCGAGCTCCGCCAAGACTTGCATGAGTCTGAGCATGATTCCGGGATCGTCTCCGAGGAGTTCTTCAAGCGTGTCGAGACTCCGCACGTCAATGTAATCGAACGGCAGCGCGGTTTCAAACGCGATGTCATTCTCTGAAAGGCTTCTGTGATCAAGCGAAACGGTTAACTTGCCGGGCATCATGTCGTCCGCAACCTCAACTCCTATCGTTGCCACTAAGTGAGAGCCGTCACTCCTCTTTTCGACTTTGCCTTCGTATGTGAAGGCGCCCCCCTGCATCGGGATCGAAGAGTTCTCGTCCGTATCGGAAAATTGCGGTTTGATGACGAGTTTTCCAACGGGATACACTTGTCCGTCGGCTTCTTCAAAACCGAAGTTGTCCAGGGTACCGTTAACCATAATCTGTTCATCATCGCCATCATCGGCTGTGCCGAGCTTGAACGTCCCCGTATAGAGATTGTTGTTGAGCGTATACTCGCTCGAAAAGAACACGGCATTTTCACCTTCTGGCTGAACGAAAAATTTGAATGCGTGTTTGTCTTTCGCCTCTACGTGGACGTGAGAGAGTGTAATGACTTGCTCTTTGTCTTCACCGTCGATCATGAAAACGGTCAGCGTGCCTGCTTGCGGTTTGCCTTTGTCGTCGAGGAAGAGTTCGCGCCGGAACTCGATCGAGTAATCGTCCCGGTTATCTTCGATCTCTTTGATTGCATCATTGATCGCCGCTACAAAATCATCGTAATTAAATGAACTGCTATACGTGTTGTCCGGGGCGGGGGGATCGAGCTTCTCGGAGAAAGCGCCAAACTCTTCAACGACTTTGCGGATATCTTTGTTGTCACGGATATAGGTGAGAATCCCTTTCAGCATATCGGGCGTCTTCTCGGCATTGATGACGATCGTGTACTTCGTGAACTTCTGTGAGATTCCTGCTAAGGAAAGCTCCGCGCCTTTTTCGACTTCCGGTTTTTCCACGTACTTGGCGACGATGTCAAGCAAGTCATGACCAATCTTCTCCGAGGAAGACAAGAGGTCCGCGAGGCTCTTCATGATGTCCGTAATCTCGGAGAGATCGCCGCTGAAAAGGCCTGAAACCCCATCGTCTACATCCAGCAATTCTTCAAAGGCTTCGGGTCGGAAGACGAGCGGTTTCTCGATGATCGGTATCGCATCGACGACGATGTTGCCGTCGACGTTGTAGATTTGAAGCGTGAAGGAGTCATCTGCCTTATCACGATTGCCGAGTCCGATTTTCGCATGGAAACGCAGGTCATCTTGGCCGGTATCGATTTTGCCTCCGAAAGTCAGTCGCAATTTTCTCACCACGTCGAGAATGGCGGCGGCATCGGGATCATCGACATTCACGTCAATCGATATGGACGTTTCCATGCCGAATTTCTTCTGATCCAGCTTTTGAGTGACCGTGCTCTGTAAAACTCCCAACATGGAAGCATCATCTGCAGAGAGCAACGCTTTTTCAGCATCGATCCAGTTAATCGCAGGTGCGGGCGCAGGTGCAGGATCAGGCGCAGGTAAACCGAAGAGCCTCTTGATCTGGTCTCCAAAGATCAGGTAAGTGCCCAAAAGGAGAGCGGCTACCACGACGAGCGCAATAACAGGAATGAGCCAGCGTCGCTTCTTTTTCGGTTTAGACGCCACGGGTTCCTGAGGCGGGTAACCGTAAGCCTGGGTCACTTGATGCGATGGAGGCTGTTGAGCATATCCATATGTTGTAGGTTGCTGCTCATACCCGTATGTGGGCGGAGCGGGTGCGTGGTAGCCCGCCGGCGGTGCCGGCTGTTCATGCTGTGTCTGCTGCTCATACCCGTATGTGGGCGGAGCGGGTGCGTAGTCCTCCGACGACGCAGGTTGTTCTAGCTGCACCGGAGGCTCATAACTGCAGTACACGGGTGGAGTGAGCTCAACATCGTCCTCCGGTGCCTCCGATGGCACTGGTTGTTCGACTTGCGGGTCGACCGGCTGAGCGGGCGGTTCTACCGTCTCGCTTGCGCTTTCTAATACTGGTTCTTCGGCAACCGGTGCAAGGGGAGTCCCGCACGACGAACAAAATCTTGCTTGGTCTTCCTCCTCGGCGCCGCAATTCGGGCATCTTTTCATATTGACCTCCTTATCGGGCGGGTCAAGTCAAACCATGACATGACACCACGCATAAAGTCTAATTGTTCTCCCGCCATTTATCGCAAAAAAGAACTATGGAACGCCGATGGCAGTTTCCACTTTCAGTAATTATATCGCACTGAAGATGTGGGAGGAACAATAGACGTCGACTAATCATTGCAGTATGATCACACGTTCAGGTTGTAACCGTTCGGTTATCTTCCAATAATTCGTACACGAGATGACGCTTGGAGTCGATTCTTATGGTAAATGCGCCAAAATGGCGCATTTTTTCATCTCCCGGGGTCATAGGATGGAAAAAGGAGGAACGCCATGACCTTGAAACGACTCAACACCTGCAAGTGGTTCGGTCTTTTCTTGCTCTTCTGTCTGACAACGGCGATCATCGCATGTCGTGTGCTGATCGTCCCGCCGCCGGAAGGCTCAACAAGTGCGGAAACGACCGGAGCGGTAGATTACACAAGTACAACGAGATTTAAGTCAGACTTCATGACTTCCGCGCAGCATTCAAGGCGTACTTCCGCGAAACACGATGACTGGGCGTCCACATCTGTGACGCTGGCAACGCCGTTGCCGACCTTTACGGCGATCACAACGAACGGGACGGCGACCGCATCGACCACTGCGGCGAAGTCGTCGGTAACGAGAAAAACGACGATAACGGAAACGATCATGACCTCCGCGAAAACAACGCCGACGAAGCAGGGACGACCGTTCACGAGAGCGAACCTTGTCGCCATGATCAATGAAGAACGTGCGAGGATCGGCAACAATGTCCGTGTTTTGTACGGCGATGCAATTTTGCAAAAGATCGCCGACATTCGCGCGGAGGAACAGCTTCGCCTGTTCGGACATCGCCGCCCCATGCCTTGCCCCGGCTGCGATTATTGTTACGGTGAGAAGGAATGTATATCGAATGAAAATTTCTGGATTAGCGCAACTTACGGCGAGGAATACGCCGCGGGCGGATGGTGCGGCGGATTTGTCGACTTATGGACGGTGGAAGATTTTCTGGAACATGTGAAGACCTCTCCGGGGCACTACAACCAGATGTTTAATGCGACATGGACGACCTGCGCCTACGGCATTTCATCGGAAAATCTGTATATGTACATCAGCTACGGGCGCTAAAGTTCGCAAATAGCGGATAAGAACGTCTCAAGGCAATAACGAGTGTGAAAAGCGGCGGAGCCGCTTTTTGGTATCGCGGCAAACGGCTTCCTCTAGGGGCAAGCGTTCTTTGCATCCATAAGACAAATTGTCGTCTCTTGTAGGGTAAAGACGAAAAGAAGAGGCCTTTGTGCGGGGCCTTTTTTTATATCGTCAAGACCCGCATGACACTTTGAGTCAATGAAAGGAAAACGTGCATGCAAAGACATACCACTATCTCTATGAAACGACTAAAAACGGGTTTCCTCGTGGCAATCTGCCTCTTATCGCTCCTCATTGCGATATTTCTCGCAAACCGAACCGCGGATGTGCACGCCTATACGGCTGCCCAAAGATCGGAGCTCCAACCAACGGATATAGCTCTCTCGCGCGAGCGGATTCTTCGTTCCGCTAAAGCGCACATCGACCGCGCCAATGAGACAGGCTATTCGGCGAACAACGTCCTTAAGGGTACTGAGTACCTGCCGTTGGCGACTTCAAATAGAGGTTTCATGTGTGTCGATCTCGTCACGCATGTGCTCTATACGGCGACCGCTTCGAAGATCAACGGGCGGTATCACTCCATTGCGAAGACGCTTGCGACGCGCCATGCTTTTGCGGACAGCAACGGCATCGTGTTCGATACGTCCGGCGTCGGTGTTCTGCGTCAGCAGCTCACTGCTCTTCCGCAGCTCTACACACGGTATTTGGCGCCCATCGACATAAGTCAGCTGCGCCTAGGCGATATCGTCATCTCCGGCGACAAGGATTCGGCACTTAGCCCGACTTCGAACGGTGCGAACAAGCACGCGACGCTCGTCATCGGGAAAGTCACGCCCGAGGAGAACGAGTATCTAAAAATCCCGAATTACAATCCGAATACGAGCTATTTCATTTCTATGAGTTCTATGAGCGGCGCGAGATGGGTCAGTACGAACTGGTATGATCGCGACTGGAATATGGGCGATCCGAATAAAGGCTACTTCATTTCGAACTTGTTTCGCATGCGTTGGGAGCCTTCGCAACAAGACTACGGCGGTTTCCGCATCAAGAAGGTGGATGCGACGACCGGAGCGGGGTTGACGGGTGCCGAATTCAATTTGCGAGATCCGAAAGGAGAAGTGAAAAAAATTGTGATGACATCCTCCGAATACGTATCGGGGCTGGAGTATGAGCCGGGCATCTACACGTTGACGGAGACGAAGGCGCCGGAAGGGTATACGCTCGACCCGACGCCGCGGACGATCGAGATTGAGATGGACAAGATCAACAGCGTGTATTGGGACGAGCCGATTGCGAATGCGCCGAGCGACGGTTTTGTCCGAGTGACGAAACGGGATGCCGTGACCGGGGAAAATGTCGCCGGCGCTGTCTTCGACCTCTCGCAATCCTCGACGTTTCCGGCGGGGAGCACAATCCGTTTGACGACGCGAGCCGATGGCACGACCGTCCCGCAACGGTTTGGTATCGGAGCCGGTACGACCGTCTATGTCCGCGAGGTTTCCGTCCCCGCACCGTACCTGCGTGATCCGACCGTAAAGCAAGTGACCTTGATACCGAATCAGACTGTCGGTGTTACGTTTGAGAACCATCGCGCACGAGGGCATATTGAACTCACGAAACAAGGTACGAATAACACACCGGTTCAAGGAGCCGTTTTCGAAGTGAGGAACTCGGCGAACGCACTTGTCGCCACACTCACAACGGACGCGCTTGGAAAAGCGGAGACAGGG
>JAAZKT010000127.1 GCA_012799695.1 Clostridiaceae bacterium | reverse complement strand
CGAAGATGTCACCGCGTGAACGCGCAACATTGCTTAGGAAAGCCGGTGATGAATTCGCAAAGATGAAAGAGGAATTTGCCGTAGCCGAAACATTGGACTGTGGCAAACAGTACATGAGTGCGCTTTATTATGAGGCTGACATGGCGGCGGATGCCTTTTACTACTACGCCGGTCTGACACGTCTTGTTGAGGGAAAAGTTGTGCCATTAGGGCAGGACGTTCTTAACATTGTGGAATGGTATCCGTACGGAGTGGTGGGGGAGATTTTGCCATGGAACGGTCCGATGATGATGGGTTGCCAGAAAATTAATGCAGCCTTGGCCGGTGGAAATACCGTCGTGGTAAAGCCCTCTTCGCAAGCAGCATTGACGATGCTCATGCTGCCGGAAGTTTTTAAAAGAGCGGGTTTCCCTCCTGGTGTCGTTAATGTCGTGACAGGTCCAGGCGCTCTGATCGGGGACTATCTTGTCGAAAGCAAAGACGTGGATATGGTTTCAATGACGGGAGGTACGGAGACAGGGAAGGCCATCATCAAGTCCTCACACTCGACGGCTAAGCCTGTCGCCCTAGAAATGGGCGGCAAGAGCCCGAACATTGTTTTTGCCGACGCGGACTTGGAGCAGGCATTGCGTTGGGCAAGATTCGCCTTTACGCTGAGCAACGGTCAAGTCTGTGTTTCCGGCACGCGTTTACTTGTCGAGGAATCGATCTATGAAGACTTCCTCGCCGACTTGAAGGAGTTGTGCTCAACGTTTGTGGCAGGTGACGGTTTTAATCCGGAAGTCAATTTGACGGCTCTCTGCTATAAGAGGCACGCCGACGCGGTCTTTGAATATATTCAGAGCGGTATTGACGAGGGCGCTCGTCTCATCACGGGCGGTAAACCCTATACTGAGCCTCACTTACAGAAGGGATTCTTCGTGCCTGTGACCATCCTGGCTGACGTAACACCTGATATGAAGGTCTTTCAAGAGGAAATCTTCGGTCCCGTACTCTGTGTCACACCTTTTAAGGATGAGGCGGATGCCATCCGATTGGCCAACATGACTGATTTCGGTCTTGCCGGCGGTGTACACACCAGAGATATCAAGAAGGCTCTTCGTGTCGCCAGAGCGATGCACGGCGGTCAAATTTACGTCAACTCCTACTTTAGTACGGGTATGATCGAATCTCCCGGTACCGGCTGGAAGGAAAGTGGCATCGGGGTCGCCGGTTTTAAGAAGTACATGATTTCCAAGACGACCTTTGTCAATCTTGCGGAAGGAAATGCGCCCTAATGAAGAAAGAGACATCAAACAAAGGTGCTAGTGACAGCAACATAGAAGTGGGAAGGAGAATTAAGCGCTTACGAGTAGCGCGGGGAATCTCACGTCAAAAACTGGCTGAAGAGACGCATATGAGTTATTCATATTTGTCAGGATTGGAGAACGGTCGGCATTCAATCACGCTGACGAATCTCCAGCGACTTGCAGCCTATTTCGGTGTGGATTTGGTTTTTTTCTTACAGAAGAGCAATAAACCGGTTTGCGTGTTTGATGTTAGCTCGGAAGAGGGCTTGTTGACCGATGAAGGTACGCGTTTTCACCTTGTAAGTTGTGATGACTTTCACTACTTGCAGGTGACCGTCGTCAGTATCCCTCATCCGGATGACAGCGAGAGACGTGTTCACAAGCACATGAGTGGCAATGAGTTGATTTATGTCATTTCAGGTGCAGTCGTTATTGTCGTGGAAGACAAAACGTATTCCATCGCTGAAGGCCAAGGCATCATTTTTGCTTCTGATGCAGAACACGTGGTTTACGGTGATGGGCAGGCAGCGAAAGTGCTGCTGGTAACGGCACCGCCCTACAACAGGGGTGCAGATATATAACAAATGATTAGGAGACAAAATTATGGGTAAAGAAAATCAAGGATTATCGCCTCGCGTATGCATTTTGATGGCGATCGGCGGCATGGTCGGCAGCTCCATCTTCACTCTGTCCGGAGTGACATACGGCATGGCGGGTCCGGGAGCTATCCTAACCTGGCTTGCGGCGGCGGTCGTCCTGTTGCTGTATTCTCTGAATATCGCAGAATTGGCGACAATCTATCCGCAATCGGGAGGCATTTACGTCTATCCGAGCAAGGTGGTGGGTAAGACAACTTTCCAAAGAGACCTCGCGGGTTGGTTGGCTTCGTGGAGCTGGCTTAACGTAACAGTGTTCGGCACGGCTTTCTCCGCCATTTGCTTAGCTACCTATTTGCAAGAGTTTCTTGCTTTTATTAAAGACAGCAGAGCGATGCAGTATATTATTCCGCTCGTATGGCTCTTGTTTGTCTGGTTTATCAATGCCTTGAACATCAACAAGTTTGGCAAGATTCATAACACCCTGACCTACACGTTGATGTTTGTTATCAGCATCTACATTGTGCTCGGTTTAATCAATGGCAGCGTAGCGAATATTAAACCATTCATTTCCGGCACGATGGGTGGACGCGGTGTTCTTGCAGGCATTCCGATTGCGATGCTCGCTTACGGCTCGGTCATGTCGGTGGCTACATACGCAGGTGAAATTCGTGATCCTAGGAGGAACGTCCCGAAAATCATCGGTACCGCCCTTTCTATTGTCGCCACGGTGTACGCTTTGATTCTGCTTTCCACATTCTTAATGGCGCCGGTGGGAGACTTTTTGGAGAACCCCGGCAGGCAGTATTTTCCGCTGGCGTATGCTTTAGGTTCAAGCATTGGCGGCAAGTCTTTTGCCTGGATTACCAATATTGTTCCGATTGCGGCTCTTTTGGCCTTGACGACGAACATGAGTATCATGGTGCTCGGCGCATCCAGAATCGTCCAGACGACGGCACTCTCAGGCTATCTGCCGCGTAAACTGGGCGAGGTGCACCCAAAGACCAAAACACCCGTTTGGGCATTGACGGCTGTTGCCGTGGTCGCGGCGCTCTTGACCTTAAAGCCCGACCTTATCTGGCTGATTATCAATACGGGTTCTATTTGTTCGGCGATCACTGTCGCTATTATCGCCATTACGCTGATCACCTTAAGGTATAAACAGAGAAAAGGCGAAATCAAAGAGCGCGGTGTATTTCAAGTGCCCTTCGGCATTTTGTTCCCCGTTATTACCTTGGTGGTTGTCGCAACGACCGTTACCTACCTCTTCATGGGTGACGGCGGTTTGACGTCACTGTATCTGACACTTGGTTGGTATGCACTCGGAATGGCAATCTTCCTTATCCGCTTCTATACCAACAAAAAGAAGGGTTTGGTGGCGACAGAAGAGGTAGATAAAGGAGAATAATTTTGCTAAAAGCAGTCTATTACACGAATCAATTCTTTGCAGGTCTTGGCGGTGAAGAACTTGCTGATATCGGTTTGGGCATGTTTGATGAGCCTAAAGGACCGGCCGTCGGTTTGACTCGTCAATGGAAAGGCGAGATGGAAGTTGTTAGGACAATTTATGCCGGAGACAACTTTATCAATGTTGATGAGAATTTCGAAGCGATCGGCGACGAACTGTTGGAAATGGTCAAGTCAACTCAAGCCGATGTCGTGCTGGCAGGTCCGGCATTTAATGCCGGGCGCTACGGCGTAGCGTGTGCCAAGGTCATGGCCTTCATTGGCGAGGAACTGGGGATTCCCGTCGTTACCTCGATGTGGTGGGAGAATCCCGCTGTTGAGATGTACAGGCGGCGCGTCCCCATCTTGAGTTCGACGGAGACGGCAGCAGGCATGCGCAAGTCACTGCCTGACTTGGGCAAGGTGGCCTTGTCGCTGGCCAAAGGCGAGCCGTTAGGTCCCGCTCGTAAGGTCGGTTACTTCCCCACAGATAAACGCAGAAATGAGTATGTGGAGAAGACCGGTGCCGAGAGGGTTGTCAAGATGTTGCTCCGGAAGTTGAACGACGAGCCTTTCATTACCGAGGTTCCTCTGAGAACACTGGATCGCGTTATCCCGGCGCCCGCGGTCGTGGATTTGTCTCTTGCCAGAATTGCCCTGATCACAGTCGGCGGCTTGGTACCCAAGGGCAACCCGGACAATTTGAAGCAAGCCTTTTCGGTTGCACACGGCAAGTATGAGTTGACGGACAGCAACCCCTTGACTTCCGACAACTTCGAGTCAATCCATGGTGGTTATGATACGACGTATGCCAGCGCCGATCCGCATCGTCTCGTACCTCACGATGCTCTCCTTGCCTTAAAGGAAGAGGGCGTCGTAGGCAGCATCTATCCCTACTTTTTAACGACGTGCGGTATAGGCACAAACGTTGAAAGCAGTGTCAAAATCGGTGAGGCGATGCTCCGCGATCTTAAGGAAGGAGAAGTCACGGCGGCAATCCTTACCTCCACCTGAGGAACTTGTACGCGTTGCGGTGCAACGATAGCAAACGTCTTTGACAAAGCAGGTATACCTTGCGCCCTAATAACAGCTTTCTCGTCCATTGCCTACAACGTCGGCGCAACGAGAATTGTTAACGGTGGTCACTTTACCTCTCCAAGCGGTAACCCGAATCTGCCGCTAGACCGGGAAGTTGCTTTTAGAAAGAGTATCGTTGAGGCGGCTCTGCGCGCCTTGGCCGATCCTATTGAAGAGCAGCGCATCTACGAGATTAGTGAGGAATACCATGAATAAAGTTTTAAAGAGATATGTTTACAAAGTTGACTCGGTAGAGTTTGGCGAGAAGAGCAAGCTTGAGAACGGCCACCTTACGATTTCTAAGCGAGAATTGCAGGAAGCCGTGCAACCTCTGTTTGAGCATGTTAAATCGGTGGACTTTGAGCTTGTGACGCCCGGCAGTGACACGCGGATCATTCATCTTTTGGATACGATTCTGCCTATGATTAAGCGCACAGACGAAAGCGGAAGAGTTTATTCCGGCTTCTTCAGTGATCCTTACATGGTGGGAACGGGCTCGACAAACGTAATGTCCGGTCTCGCTGTTATGGAAAGTTGCGCTCTGCCGTGGGATGAAGACAGCGCCAGCAGCGGTCTGCTCTATCCACGTGATGCCATTCTCGACATGCAGGGACCCATCGCGGGCATGACTCCTTTTTCCGAGACTAACAATCTCGTCATTCTGTACGAATTGGAGGAAGGACGATCAAGTGCCGAGTACGATGATGAGATAAGGTATATCGGACTCAGGGTAGCCATGACCTTGGCGGAGTTAACGCTCGGTCATCCGGCGGATTACATCGAAACTTATACGATTGACGAAGTCGATCCTGAGCTTCCCAACGTCGTGCTCGTTTGGCAGTGCCAGAACCAAGGACCGTATGCCAATACCTTGCTGTACGGCGTTCCGATCGACGATATTGTGCCGACGCTGCTTCACCCCAATGAGATGCTGGACGGCGCGGTAGTCAGCGGCAACTATGTATGGCCCGCCTTTAAGGTGCCGACATACAGTCATGTGAACCACCCCATCTTGCTGGAGCTTTACCGTTTGCATGGTTTGGAGCTCAATTTCAGAGGTGTCATTTTCTGTCGCAGTCACAATCCGACAAACTGGCACAAATTGCGCAATGCCAATATGTGCGTCAAGCTTGCCGAGTATCTGGATGCCGACGGTCTAATCATGGCTTGGGAAGGCGGCGGCAACGCGGCGGTCGATGGTATGCTGACGATTCAAACCGCGGAGAAACACGGCATTAAGTGTTCAACCATTACGTTTGAGTTTGGCGGTCAAGACGGTAGCGAAGGTGTTCTGCTTGTCGACGACGTGCCGGAAGCGAATGCCGTAATCAGCGGCGGTTCCATTGAAAAGGCCGTTACCCTGCCTAAGGTGAGTCGCGTGGTCGGCGGCGACGTGATGCGGCTCAATAAGGAGACGGGTGGGTTCTTTCCGCCCGCCGATGAACCGATCACTTTTGAGCAGACGATACACTTTTACATGAGCGGCAACCAATGTGGCGCCAGCAAGTTATCTGCCGTAGAATACTGAGTTTACACAGAATTGGTCGAAGGCGTCCCGTTTGCAGAATGGGGCGCCTTGAAAAACGTTAATTTTAACGACAATTAACAGGTTATGGAGGACATGCCATGAAGAAAAGTTTTAGCCACATTCATATGCCAACCTTTATTTGCGGCCGCGGTTCGATCTCCTTTGTCAGAACTCTGAATAAGGAGCGCGTAGCAGTTGTCGGCTATTCAGACGTCGTAAAGGAAATCGCGACAGATTTGTTCGAAGGGACTCAAACGGAGGTGCGCTATATCGCGACGATTGATCGCGAGCCTTTCATCAGCGATCTTTTTGACAACTTGGACGCGGTGCATGAATTTCAGCCCGATATGATTTTGGCCATTGGCGGCGGCAGTGTTATGGACGTTGCCAAGGGTCTCTGCCTATTCTATGAAAATCCTGATATGTCATTTGAAGACAGTCTCAAACCCTTTCAACTTCCTGAGCTCGGCAAGAAGGCGGTCAGCGTCTTTGTGCCGACGACGAGCGGTACGGGGTCGGAGACGTCATCGGCAGCCGTATTTATTGATCCGGAAACTCGTGTCAAGAGCCTTTTGCT
>JAAZKT010000092.1 GCA_012799695.1 Clostridiaceae bacterium | reverse complement strand
TGTAATTGCATTGATTGATAATCCATTCTCGCTCTCCTCTCACTCGACGACCGGCGGGACGAAGAAAAACTGCTGACGTGATTCCGGTGCGTTGGCAAGCGCATCTTCTGCCGTCAGCGCGCGGTCGTCTCGCTCCGTTAGCCAAACGTCATGTGATTCAGAGGGGCTATAGGTCGGCTTCACGCCGTCCGTGTCGACCTCATGAAGCGCGTCCGCAAAAGAGATGAGTTCCAGCAAGCTGTCCTGCATACCGGCTTCGTCTTTCTGCGAGATTTGGAGACGCGAATCTTCCGCCAAACGCTTGATGTTGAGTTCCGCGCGGTGTTTGTCCTCCTTTGTGACGGCGCGATCGCGCTCGAGACGAATGGCGTCGGCGAGACAAATGGAGAGCTCGTCGAGCTGCACTTCGTCGACTGTCGAGGGTGCGTCCGTCATGGGGCACGAGGCATCTCTTATCTTTGGAAAGGCGATGACATCGCGCAGTGACTGTTCGCCCGCGAGGATCATGACGAGCCGATCCAAGCCGAAGGCGAATCCGCCGTGCGGAGGCGCGCCGTATTTAAACGCATTGATGATAAAGCCGAATCGTTCCTCGATCTCTTGATCGCTGAGACCGAGCGCTTGGAAAACGCGCGTTTGGATGTCGCTTCGGTGGATACGGATGCTGCCCGATCCGAGTTCCGTCCCGTTTAGGACGAAGTCGTACGCCTGTGAGCGCACATGTAGCGGATCCGTCAACAGGTAGTCAAAATCCTCCTCAAACGGCATCGTGAAAGGGTGGTGTTGCGCCGTGTACCGATCTTCCTCTTCGTTGTATTCAAACATAGGGAAGTCGGTCACAATGGCGAAAGCGAACTTGTCGGGGTCGCGAAGTCCCAGCATGTCGCCGAGCCTCAGACGAAGCGCGCCCGTCACGCGCCTGACGATGTCGAGTTTATCTGCCGAGAACAGAACGAAGTCGCCAGGTTCGGCGCCGACGCGCCGCAATAGTTCGAGCAGATTCTGTTCTTCGATGTATTTCGTCAAGATGGAATAAATCTCGCCGGAGGGTCTCCACGCGATCCACGCCATGCCGCCGGCACCTTCAGAGATAGCGAAATCGGTCAGTTCGTTGATCGTCGAACGCGTCAAATCGTACTGTCCCGGCAAGGTTATGGCGCGAACGACTCCGCCCGCCTCGACGACTTTGCTGAACACGGAAAACTCGGAGACCGCCTTAAGGTCGGTTATATCGACAATAGGCAAATCGAAGCGCAAATCGGGTTTGTCGCTGCCGTAACGATCCATGGCTTCCGCCCATGTGAAACGCGGGAACGGCTCGGCATAGCTGATTCCCTTGACGTCGAGCATTACGTGACGGAGCAAGTTCTCCAACAGCGTGAGGACGTCCTCCATCTCGACAAACGACATCTCGAGGTCAAGCTGGGTAAATTCCGGCTGCCTGTCAGCGCGCAAGTCCTCATCGCGGAAGCAGCGGGCGATCTGGTAGTATCGATCGAAGCCCGAGACCATGAGGAGCTGCTTGAAGAGTTGCGGTGACTGTGGCAATGCGTAAAAAGCTCCCGGGTGAACGCGGCTGGGCACGAGGTAGTCGCGCGCTCCCTCCGGCGTGCTTTTCGTAAGGATGGGCGTTTCCACGTCGATGAAACCTTCGTCGTCCATAAACCGGCGAATCGACGATGTGACGCGATGTCGGAAGCGAATGTTATCGCGCAGACGCTTGCGCCTTAAATCGAGGTAACGATACTTGAGACGAAGGTCCTCTCGGACATCGTCGGCCTCGGCGGGATTGAACGGAAGATCGCCGCATGCTGAAAGAAGTACGGCATGCGTTACACGCAGTTCGACGGTACCCGTGTCGATTTTCGTGTTGACCGTTTCTTCGTCGCGGAGGAACATCTCGCCTTCTACCATCAGTGTTGACTGATTTCGTACACGCTCAGCGAGAGCGAACGCTTCAGGCGATGTGTAGGCGGGGTTGAAGACGATTTGAAGCACGCCCTCCCGGTCGACGAGATCGATAAAGATGACGCCGCCCATGTCACGCTTCGTTTCTACCCATCCGCAGGCGATTGTTCGTTTCCCGACATCGCGTTCAGAAAAAAGGCCGCAATAATTTGTTCGTTTCATACGCTAAGATCCATCATGTTTTAGTCTTGCCCGCTAATTGTCAGATCGTTAATACAGTCTGACTTTGGGCTCACAAAAACGAGCTCCGGGTATGCGGTGCAAGTGCTTGCATTTTAACATATGAGGCTATTCCCATAAAATGGAGAGTCTTACATGTTTCATCGCAACCCCGGCAAAGCTTTGTAAGGAAAACGGCGAGGTATGGGCATCTGTCAATCACGGATGTTGTCGATGGCAGACTCCGAAGCGACTTTTCGCATCGGATTAACAGCGATCACGACCGAAAGGACGACGAACAAGATGCAAAGTGCCGCGTGAATTGTCCAAGGGTACTGCCAAAAAAACGTTTCCGCCATATGCGGGATGAGCACACGGGGTGAAACGCCCTCGAAAATGACCGAAATGATGACGAGCACGCCCGCGACGAAACCGTGCGACAACAGAAGCGCGATGAGCGCGGAGGGCAGCGCCCTGTGGACTTGCATCACGAGAAAATCCTTTTTTGTCAGTCCGATCGCTTGGAGAATGCCTGTACGTTTTTTGTTCGCTTCAGCGGTCGATTGGTTCGTATTGACTAGGATCGTGAGCGTGATGAAGATGACGCCTGCAGCCAGTAACACGGTCATCAGCATGGAACTTTGGGCGTCCGTGTAGAGCGATCGGTTCGCCATGCGGTAGTCCGTAACATGGAAGCCGTGGCTTGCCGCCCATTGGTGGACGGCGATATCGAGCATGCCGCCTTCCGCTTTGGGATCCGCGAAGAGACAAAAATACGATTTCCCCATGCAGTCGGGTTGGAAGAGTTGCGACATGATCTCAAAGAGAGCGGACTGGTATGCGTCCATTCTCTTGCCGCTGAGATGGTAGAGCGACTTCAAAAGGGGTTCTCCGCTTATGAGTGTAAGGTGCTTCGGCTCGTCGCTGAGAGGCCAGAAACCGCGGTCAGGGAAGTAATGAATAATGCCCGAGACTTCCACCTTATTTTCCCGGGTTAAGACATCCACTTCGACTTCATCCACGCTTTGCGTGTGTCCTTTCAGCAGGAATACATCGCCAACTTCGACGCCGTTGTCGCGATAGAAGAGATGTCGATCGTTTCTGTTTGTACTCGATTGCAATTCGTCATCGTAAAGCGGGCTGAGAACGAGGCATGTCTCGCCTTTTGTGAGCCGTTCCCAATCGACATCGCCTTCTGCGAGAGCTTCTTCCAGAAAGTCTTTGACGGCAGGATAGAGATCGAAATCGAAGCAGAGGAGGTCGACGAAAACGGACGTCACTTCTTCCACTTTAGGCTTACCGGAACCATCGTCCTGATCGGGGTCTAGATATTCGTCCATCCCGGGTTCGCGATAAAGATCCCGCTTATAGTAGTTTAGGGCTTCGTTGAACCCGCCCGTCAGGCTGAAAGCGGATCCCGATTGACCGGGAGGGTTTTTCTCGTATTCGAGTGTCAGTCGCGGGCTTTTTGGCAGGAGCTCTTCACACATGAGAGACAAGTTCTCGCCGGCATGATAGGGGATGATGCGATTGATGTCCGTGATGGAGCCGATTTCTTCCATAATCTCTTCAAGGAAAGTCTTGCTCACGCGGTACGGAACGCGGACGACATAATCGGGTTTGTCCGGCAGATAGACTATCTCGCGCCAACGGGCGAAGGAATTCGACCCGAGAAAAACGGCGAGGATCGTACTCAGAATCAAGAGGAATGAAAGGGCGAACGCCGCCAAGCTTCGTCCGCGATTGAAGGTTATTTCCCGTCTCACGAGCGACAGACGCGTCATTTTCTTTCTTTTCCTGAGTTTTGCACGGGGCTTCTCACTGATTTTCTTCGGAGCTTTCTCCGCTCCGCTGATGAGCGGGATCTGCATGGCGTAAAGACCGGAGAGAGCCATGGAGAAGAGGACAGAGATGACGCCCCCGAGGATGCCCAAGATAAGCGCGCCGACGTCGATGCTGAAGACCATGCCGACGGAATATGATGCTCCGAAGATTTTCACTGCGATGAAGCTGAGGATGAAGCCAATCAATAACCCGAGCGGAACGCCGAAGGCGAGCTGATACCATGTCTCCCATGCGAGAAGCTTAACCGTCTGGCCTTTGCTCGCGCCGATGGCGCGCGTGAGCGCGATGCGTTTTGATCGGCGCCTCAATTGCGTTAAGGAGATCAGGAAGACGGCGCAGAAACTGACGGCGCTCAGGCTGACGGACATGACGGTCTGGAGCTGAACGGCGATATCCGTATCAGGCGGGTAGGCGTACCGGTTGATGCGGTACGGTTCTTCATTCGATGCGTACGCTTTGTCCGCGCTGAGTGTCGGGATGGGCATGGGGAAAACTGATTCGTAGTAAAACGTTCCCGTCCGCAGTTGTTCAACTGTTGTGTATACGTAGCCTCTAAATTGATATGGGTGTTCGACCTTTAACAGTCCCCCTTCACCTTCGTACGGCAAGCTGACTTCATTGCCCTCACGATCAAGTCCGGTGATGTAGCCGCCGTACTTTCCAAAGCCCTTCTGCAGTTTCGATATTTTGAAACGCTTTGTGAGTCCGTCTTCGTAGACGGGTAAGCCTTGCTCATACAGTGACGACGCCATTTTGGGCGATCCCGCAAAAAGCACGATCGATTGCGGTTCGTAGGGGGGAAGTTCTATAAACTTCTCTCTCGGAGCGTCCATGGCGTTATGGATAAATTGACATTCTTCGGGCGTCACGAACGCGGAAGGCATTTCGAAACCCTCCGTATCCCAACGCTCCTCGTAAGGTTCGATCAATCCCGTTACTTTGTATTCCTTGCTGAACTGGACTTTTGTGAACCAAGGTTTCGCGTATCCTTCGAGTCCATTGCCATCGTAACCGCCAAACTCATCGCCGTAATAGGAAACTTCCCTCATGAGTCGTTGGATGGTGATGGTGATCCCTTCGTACCCTATAAGGTCATTTGAAGTCGTCTTCTTGCCGAACTGCTCAGTCCAGTAGGCCCCCGCGAGCGAACCGGGGACGCTCTCCCGGAGCATCCATTGTGCGAAAAGAGCTCTGTATTGCAGCGCGGTACACTCCGAAAGGTTGCGCGGATACGTTTCATATCCTGCGACTCCTTTTATGATACTGCCGCCTTTCTCTGCCCACCATTGTTCGAACTCCCGCACGATGCGCATATCGTTGAGGGGGAGATACGGATAAAGCGGAGCGTATTGATCGAGGATCGATTCCGAAGACGTGTAATGCTTGAGCGTGTGATCGGATAAATACTTCACCGTTACCGTCGAGCCAATCGACAGTTCCGCATCATTGCCGGATCCCACCATCGCAATCTCGTCGGGCGCTTCCGGAAGACGGCCTTCCTTGAGCTTGAAATTGCCCAGCGCCATTGTCTTGTCATCGAACGATGCGATCAGCCGGTTGTCTTGTGTATAGCCCGCAATCGGCAACACGGAGAGCGACGCGTCCTTTATCTCTTTGCGGAGGGCTTTTGTTTTCTCTTCCGAGGCGCCGTGAAACATGACCTGCCACGTGCCGTACAAGTCGGTGCGGCGCACGTGATCCGTCTTGGCGATGGAGGCGAGAAGTATTTGCGACAACGAAATAAACAGGAACACGAGGATGATCACGAAAAGCAACAGTTTCGTGTCATTTTTACGCCCTCGCATCGCGCTCAAGGCGATATGTCGTATATTTTTTCGTTTCAGCACCTTCATGTCTTCTTCTCTGACTATCGCGAGTCTCAGCGTGAACCGGTGTACAGGTCGCTGAAATACCGTGCCTTGACGTCTATGCCGTCGAGTCGTTCCGCGACGATTTCGTGAACATTGCGCCGCGTCATGACGTTAATTTC
>JAAZKT010000018.1 GCA_012799695.1 Clostridiaceae bacterium | reverse complement strand
TTACTTTGCTGTCCGCTACCCCCAAAATCTCTTCGATCTAAGGGGCCCGTCTTGTTCGCACTGTTCAATTTTCAAGGTCCGTGTGCGCCATTCCCCCGAAAGGCGCTTTGCTAGAATAACAAGGATTTTGCACTTTGTCAAACGCTTTTTACAAAAAGGCGTTTTCATAACATTAGCGCGCTGAAAACCTTGTTATATAGGCTTTTTTGTCATAAATTCTATTCAGAGTATACACATGAATATACAGTGCCTGTATTATCATATGTTATGATTAATTCATCGCTAATGACCATCCGTCATGCATTGCGGAACTTCCAATATCAAGAGAAAGGAGTAGCGCTGGCATGAACAAAATAGTATCGCGTGAAGTACTCAACAGCGAGACAGTCATGTTAGACATCGAGGCGCCCGCTATCGCTCGGAAAGCGCTACCGGGACAATTCATCATTTTCAGGGTTGATGAATTAGGTGAACGCGTTCCCCTCACCGTCGCCGGTACAGATACGGAGAAAGGAACTGTAAGAATCATTTTCCAAATGGTCGGAAAATCGACTATGCAACTGGGCAGGAAACAAGTTGGAGAAACGATCGCCAGTTTCGTCGGCCCTCTGGGCAAGCCGTCTGAGTTGGATCATCTCGCAGGAAAGAATGTTGCCGTCATCGGCGGAGGACTCGGAACCGCCATCGCCTATCCACAGGCGACATATCTGCACAGAATTGGCGCTCACGTTGATTTCATCGCAGGTTTCCGAACGATGGATCTCATTATTCTAGAGGATGAAATGCGTGCCGTCTCGGACAATCTAATTATCGCGACGGATGATGGATCGAATGGGAGGAAAGGCTTCGTAACGGATGTTCTTAAGGAACTCATCGATGCCGGCAAACATTACGATCTTGTCATCGCGATCGGACCGCTTGTCATGATGCGCGCTGTCGCTAATCTTACGAAGCCTTACGACATCGACACGCTTGTCAGCATGAACACGATTATGGTCGACGGCACGGGTATGTGTGGCTGTTGTCGGCTGACCGTCGGAGGAGAAATCAAATTCTCATGTGTTGACGGACCTGATTTCGACGCGCATCAAGTCGATTTCGATGAGGCGATTCGCCGTTCAAAAGCATACTTGGAACAGGAAGCTTACGACAGAGAACGTGAGAAGGAAAAAGAAGAGAGCCATCGTTGCCGACTGACGGGGGAGGTGCGCCATGGGTGAGAAGAGAAAACCGAATATGTCTCCTGTCAAAGTGACCATGCCGGAGCAACCCGCGGAGATCAGACGCTCCAACTTTGACGAGGTAGCTCTCGGGTATACGGCGGAAATGGCAATGGAGGAGGCGACGCGTTGCCTCCAGTGCAAACATCAGCCTTGTGTTAAAGGTTGTCCTGTCAACGTCAGGATACCTGAATTCATAGCAAAAGTCGCCGAGGGCGATTTCCTTGAGGCCTATCGCATCCTAGCGTCCACGAACAGCCTGCCCGCCGTTTGCGGACGCGTCTGCCCACAAGAAAAACAATGTGAAGAACGTTGTGTGCGAGGGATCAAGCATGAAGCTGTCGGCATTGGTAGAATCGAGCGCTTCGTCGCCGATTGGTATCTGGAAAACGCAAAAGACGAACTCGTCCCCCCTCCCTGCAACAATAGGAAAGTCGCCATTGTGGGATCGGGACCTGCAGGATTGACTTGCGCTGGCGACCTTGCCAAGCTCGGATATGACGTTACGGTCTTTGAAGCATTCCACGTCGCCGGCGGCGTTCTCATGTACGGCATCCCGGAATTCCGTCTTCCGAAGGCTCTCGTTCAGAGTGAAATAAGGCTACTCACCAAACTCGGCGTCAAGATTAAATGCGATATGGTTATCGGACGTGTTTTCTCACTCGATGAGCTCGTGGAAGAAGAAGGTTTTGATGCCATATTCATCGGTAGCGGTGCCGGACTGCCGAGTTTCATGAACATCAAGGGGGAGAACCTCAATCAAGTCTACTCCGCCAATGAATTTCTGACACGCGTCAACCTCATGCAAGCGTGGCGCTGGCCTGAAGCTGCGACACCGATCAGCATCGGCAAACGCGTCGCCGTTATCGGCGGAGGCAATGTGGCGATGGACGCCGCGCGTTCGGCACAACGTCTCGGCGCGGATGATGTCTACATCATCTATCGCCGCTCGGAGGAAGAGCTCCCGGCTAGACTGGAGGAAGTAGAGCATGCCAAAGAGGAAGGCATTATCTTCAAGCTCCTCTCGAATCCGGTAGAAGTGCTCGGAAACGACGAGGGTTGGGTCACCGGTATACGTTGTATCGCCATGGAATTGGGTGAACCTGATGCGTCCGGGCGCCGACGCCCCGTCGCCATTCCGGGATCCGAGTTCGACATCGAGCTGGATACAGTGATTGTCGCCATCGGGCAATCGCCAAACCCGTTGCTACGCGACACGACACCGGACCTCAAATGCCACTCATGGGGCGGTATCGTGGTCGATGAAGAGACGCTCGCCACATCGAAAGAAGGCGTATGGGCAGGGGGCGATGCCGTCACCGGAGCCGCAACTGTCATCTTGGCGATGGGAGCGGGTAAACAGGCGGCGGCTTCGATCGACAAATACATCAAGGCAAAATATGAAGAAAAGTAAATGCGTTTCCACGAGAACAGATACAATACGACGCCCGGCGCACTCATTAATGCACCGGGCGTTTCTTTCGCTATTTCAAATGACTCAATAACAGCTTATCCGGATAAGAGCGGTATCATTTCATGCAGTGCTTGAGTCGTAAAGCGCTGCGCCGATCGCCGTAGCGAATTCGGCATGTTGAGGCACCACAATATCGACGTTGTACAAATCGGCAAAACCTTTCAGTACTGTGCGTCCCGAATCTATTCTCAACAAGTTGCCCGTGAAAATGATCTTGTCAACTTTCTCAAGCCGCGCAGCGAGCACCGCCGCTGTTCCGACAGACTGAAAAACTAAATTGACGATACCGTGCGCCAAATCGGATGCCGTCACACGATCATCGACTTTGCCGAAATTGGAAGCCGTCGTATCGGATGACAATCCGGGAATGCTGCGATGAGAAATGTCGCCGACCGAGAGATCGATCTTACGCAAGTCTCCCTCTAAACTCATTTCGCTAATGCTATCAAAATCACGCACACCCAGCATAGTCTGCCCCAACCCGAGAAGCGTACCTCCCCCGACACCCGAGCCGATTATGTGACGTATCGTTTTCCTGTCGGCATAGACAATGGAGGTTCCGGTACCCATGCTGACGACAATGGCTCTATCTGCCTGAGCCGTGAACAAGCCTCCGATACCCACGGCATCGAATTCGGGAACAATCGTGCTGGGCAATCCGAGCAGCTCACTATCCTCCACATGGGAGGCGCCGACACCAGTAAGCCTTATCGCCTCGACTTGATCAAGTCGAAGCTCATTTAACAGCATGAACTTGCCAATAGCCCCGTATGCGGACGCTACAGGATCACTTGCTTTGATGAGTGTTTCCTTTAGAAGATTTCCTTTGTGAAAACCGACGATTTTCGTGATGCTTCCGCCGACATCAAGGCCGATCAGAACACCGTTCGAACCGAGGTTTCGGTTCTGTTCCCCATGCCCGGCGATTGCGCTCATTTTTATCGTGTGTGTCGCGAGAGATCGCGTTCGCTCGTGACATTTGATGCATGGGCGCCTCGCGCTACATCACGAAGCGTGCTGAAAGCGAGCCGTCCGTCATCAAAGTCAATACGTGTCGAAGCGGGTGCGAAGACGAAAATGAACTGAGATACGGCCTGGAGCAGACCGCCGATAGCATAAGCCGATCCGGAGACAATATCTTGAAAGCGTACGCGGATATCCGGCGAGAGACGCTCCGTATTGCAAATAACAGTCCGCCCCTGTTTGACATGGTCACAGACGGGCCATGCTGTATCGATGTCGAACGCCTCGACTAAAACCACGGTGTGGTCTGTCCCCTGTTTCGGAGTGGGAAACTGCACGGTTCTGTCCTGCTGCAAACGCTTAGTACGACTCTCACGGCTTGTACGTTGCGGTTCCTCCGGAAACGATTGATGTTGCGGATAATAGTCGAGATTATCTTCAAGTTCATCGTAACTATCTTCAGGTGAACCGAATAACTTATTCAAAAAGCTGCTCATGCTTGCCTCCAATATTATTATGATCTACCACAGGCGACGCACTCCAATAGATTCGCTCGCACACCATACCAAGTTCATTATAAAGCGCTCATCAGGTCGATGCAAGATTCCACCCAAGGTGTCACCTGCTTGTCAACCTATTGTCATCTTGTGTCATCTTGTATTACACGCGAAAGGACGGATAAGCTGGCTTACTCCCATTACTCATAACGATTGCCGAATATGGCGCTTCCGATCCTTATCATCGTCGCGCCCTCCTCGATCGCCTCTTCAAAGTCGTTTGTCATACCCATCGAAAGCTCAGGCAAATCAGGAACGATGCCTCGGGAGATCAACCTGTCGCGAAGCTCGCGCAACTGACTAAATACGGGACGCGCCTTCTCAGGATCCTCATAATACGGCGCCATCGTCATAAGTCCGTGAACACGGACGTGAGGACATTCGCGACATTGCAACAATGTGTCCTCTACTTGTTCAGGATCAAATCCCTGTTTTGTCTCCTCTCCGCTTACGTTGACTTGGAGCAAGACATCCTGAACAATATCCTCACGCGCCGCCAATCTCTCGATGGTACGCATGAGCCTTATGCTCCCGACTGAATGGATGAGCGAAACTTTGCCTATGATGAAGCGCACTTTATTTCGTTGAAGCATACCGACATAGTGCCAATCAATCTCGATATCGAGATGTGCGGAACCCTTCCACTTCTCCTGGAGCTCTTGCACCCTGTTCTCTCCGAATGAAACTTGGCCGCACCGGTAGGCTTTCTCCAGATCTGACACCGGAAAATTCTTGCTGACGGCGATTAGCCGAACATCGTTCGGATTGCGCCCGACGGCCTGGGCTGCCCTTGCCATCCGTTCTCTTATTCGTATGATATTTTGCTCAATCAAAATCATTCGATCAGTCATATTTAATCACTCTCACGGATATCCATTATTCTACGGATCAGACCGGAAGATGATCCGAACGGTCGGCGAGACGACTATTCAATCAGCTGTCCCTCTCCAATCGTCCATGGGTTGACTACATAGAGCTCCGCTTCTTTCAACGGTTCTACACCTTCGAGATTTTCGATGACGGCGTGTACCCCGTCGTATACCAATACGCGAATCGGGATTGTCCTCGTCACGCCTTTTTCGACCTTCTTTATTCTTGCCATCCTTGTATCTGCATGAAAATCAATCAAGCTGCGCACAGGAACTGCAGGCCCTGTCATGGTGTTAACTGTCATCAAGACATCCGTCATAGCCGTCAAGCGTGAGGGCAGTTCAGTCTTGGCATCTGCCGTCAGAAAGATGGAATCATCCTTCTCCCCCCGCACAACTCCGGACACAAAGCAACGATCAAGTCTTAAATCGGGCGAGATGATGAGATCGACGGTGTCGCCTCTTTTTAGCTGATTTTCCATGTCGGAATTATGAGGGATGACGGCTATCATATTACTCGCCGATACATTCGATATGCATGCAACAGGCATATTTGCCGTAACGTGATTTCCTCGGCTGTCGAGCGGTTGCAAAGACGGATCGGCAAGTCGTTCGATCTCGGCTCTCGGATCGGCAATCTCTCGCCACTCTTGCTCATCTTTCACTTCGCCGGAGCAGGAAACGTAGAAACTAACCGTTCCCGGGAAGGACGCCGTGAGAATGCCCCCAGGCACGGCAAATGCTTCCAGTTGCTCAAGCAAGCGATTTCGCTCTCGAAGCAACTCAATCAACTCGTCGTCCCCTTCGGAATTTAAACCTTCGGCGCGATACTCGTCAAAAGCTCGATCCATCTTCCGTATAGCACTCTGAAGTGAAGACAAATCCCCTACCGTCGACGCTCGACTCAGTGAGAGAATCGCCTCACGCATAAGGCCATCGGAACGCGTCTTCGGAAGCGCTCCTACCGTTGTATTCTCAAGCCCCGCGGAGAGTATTCTTTTTATGTTGCACGCTTTGTTTGACAAGAAAAAACTGTTCACGTCTCCCTTAAGATTACTTGGAACAATCATCGCAATGCGATCACCCCTTGCAACACGATCACCCTCCTCAACAAACGGGACGAGAATTCCATCGGCTGGAGCGAGAATCTTGCTATATTGATCGATCACGACGATAGAGCATTTCACCGTCTCTTCAACTTCTCTCTTCGTGATAAAAGCGAGACGTGGCGTTTCATTGCCTCGAACCATGATGTAAACGAGAGCCCAAATCGTAAAGGCCACTGTCAGCACAACAAGGGCCGACATCGCTATGAGAGCGGCGCGTTGTCTCTGGCTCCTTTTTTGACGCTGTTTTTGCAGCTGATTCGCTTGCCCTGATGAATAAATATTCTTCATATCGCTCGGAACTACATTCTCTCAAACTGTCGTAAACTCTCCAGTGCTTTCATGGCACCGAGGCGTGCATTTTCAAATGTGAGTCCGCCTTGTACGAAAGCGTGATAAGGCGGTCTCAAGGGTCCATCGGCCGATAGCTCGATCGTCGATCCCTGCACAAAGGAACCCGACGCCATGATGATATCACAATCGTATCCGGGCATCGGCGCAGGAGCGGGCGTGACGAAACTGTCAACGGGAGACGATGCCTGAACGGCTCGACAGAATGATTCGAGCGCTTTTACGTCATCAAGTTGAATCAATTGGACTATATCGCCTCTTACATCGTGAATGCCGGGCATACATCGATAACCTGCCAATGTAAACAATGCGCAGAAGTGAATGGCGCCTTTCAAAGCAGAAGCCGTGACGGAAGGCGCAAAATAGAGTCCCTCCAAGAGCAGTCTTGAAAAGCCCAGTGACGGACCGATATACCGACCCACGTCAACTGCCGTCATGCCTTCTGCGATCTCTTCGATCAGATCCGCTCTTCCGGCGATATATCCGCCGCTAGGCGCGATGCCGGCACCGGGATTTTTGATCAAGGAGCCGGCAATCAAGTCGGCTCCGACATGCGTCGGCTCGACAGACTCGACAAACTCGCCGTAACAGTTGTCGACAAAGATGACGACATCCCGACTCATCTCCTTTACTACACGGACGACCGATGCGATATCTTCCGCAACGAGAGCTCGACGTTCAGCATAGCCGCGCGATTTCTGCATGTAGACTACTCTTGTCTCAGGCTTAATACAGGAGCGAATCGATGAGAGATTGGGACATCCCGACTCCATAAGTTCAAGTTGGCGAATCTTCACACCGCACGACGAAAGCGCTTGTCGCGAAATCCCGGAAAGATCGTCAGGGTACAGGCGTTGTCCTTTCAACGCATCTTCCACAATACCGAGAGTCGGCAGTAGCGTATCGTAGGGACGTCCCGTTACGATCAAAAGATCGTCGCCGCTCTTCAGTAATGCACGAAGACAAGTTGCAAGAACATGCGTTCCGGAGCCGAACTGCAGTCTGACAAGAGCATCCTCTGCCCCCAACGCGTACGCAAACACGGCTTCCGTCTTCTCTCTTCCGACATCACCGTACCCATATCCCGTCTTCGCCATAAAAGTGCTCTCCGAAACGCGAGCTTCCATGAAGGCGTGAAGAACTTCGAGTTGACGTTTTTCCTTGATTTGATCGACGCGGATGTATGTATCACGAGCCTGTCGCATCGCTTCTTCGGACAGTTCGAACACATCTCGGCTGATCCCAAAAGATCGATAATGGTTGTAGTCACTCATCTTCATCCCCTGTCAATCTTTACTCTTGACACAATAATAATATGTAGCAATAATCCCGCACAAAGCGAGTGTAGGCAATCAGTTTCGTAATAATAGCGCAGAGTCTTAGCTCTGCGCTCCTCATCTAAAAGAGCTAAACCCATTTCATAATAATCTCGAAATCGCTGAATAGCCGCTACCAAAATCTGCATTAGATTTCGCCTCGCGCAGACTACAGAAAGCTTTATCTGAAAGCTTCCAACAGACTAAAACCTAGCGTGCAATACCGCGTCTTCTTAAATAGCCGATCGCATCACGTACAGTATGAAGATCCCAAAGATCGCGATTGGGAATTTTGATCTTATATTTCTTTTCAATTATCACGACAATATTGACGATATCCAACGAGTTAAGTCCTAAATCCTTAATAAAATCTGTATCTAAAGTGCGGATTTTTTTGCCGGTAGCTTCAAAAACAGCCGTTTTAATATTTTCATATATGGACATGATCGCCTCCTTACCCAAAGTTATTATCAATCCGAGCGTATCTTGCCGGTAGGAGTTTTAGGAAAAGCGCTGTCACGAATATTTACAAAACGAATCTGTTTGTAATTCGGCAGTTTTAAATTAATCTTATCAATTTCTTTTTGCAGCGCTTCCAAAATCTCGAGTTGCGACATGGAGCTTGTCAAAACCGGGTCGACGTATATTGAAACGCCCGGCAGGACTTCGCCGCTTTGGTCGCCGGCGGCGACACCATAAGCGACAACTTCTTTAACAATCCGAATTTTATAGACGTACTCTTCCAATTCTTCAGGCAAAACCTTTTTACCGCTGGGCAAAACGATCAAATTTTTGGCTCGGCCTTTAATATGCAAACAGCCCGCACTGTCTATCGAACCGAGATCTCCGGTTTCAAACCATTCCCCATCAAATACGCTGTCTGTCAATTCAGGGTTCTTATAATACCCTTTCATAACTCCGTCGCCGCGAACCCATATGGCCCCTTTGCGGTCAAGCTTAACCTCCATTCCGGGGATAACCGGTCCTGAACTGCCGACTCTGCTGGCTTGGTTGCGATTGACTGAAATTAACGGAGAGCATTCCGTTATACCATAGCCTTGCAGAACATCAATGCCGCATTTACGTAGGCCTTTTTCAATAGCGAGAGGCAGGCTGGCGCCGCCTGAAATCAAGGTGGCCAAAGATGGAAAGAGAGTCGCCTTTACCTTTTTCAGAGCTTTCCCTGAAGGTCTTTGCGTATTTTCCGCATAGCAAGCCTTGCTAAATATCAGCTTGTACAAAGCCTCTGCAATCATAGGAACTGCCATAAAACCCTGAGGATCGAACGCCTGTGCATCACGCAGTAAATATCTGGTATCACCGCAAATACAAAGATGGCTACCAATCGAAAGAGTGCTTAACGTACTGCTGGTATAGCCGTAGGTGTGGTGTAAAGGCAGTGGAATAAACAGCTGCTCACCGGGTCGGACGACGCTGATACTGCTATGAGCATTCCAAAGGATATTCTTATGGGTCAGCATAACCAATTTAGGGTTGCTCGTTGTACCTGAGGTAAAAAACATAGCAGCCACATCTTCGGGTCCACATTTAGGTATTGTTACATCAGGCAAAGCCTTGCCTAAGGCAATGACGCCACTTGTGTCGGTTTCTTGATTGTCTAAAGCAATACGCGGCAAGGCAGCAATACTTTCGGAGCCTAAAAGCAGCTCCCCCGCTTCTGCGTCATGAATGATCAAGGCAATATCCGCATAGTCTATCGCCGCATAGAGTGTTTCGGTGGCTTGTTCGCTATCTATAGGTACAATAACATTCCCGGAGGCTGAAACACCAAGCATAGCGGCTAAGTATTCGTAGTTATCCTCGCCCAATATAGCAATATTTTGCCCTTTAAGCCCAAGGCTTAATATGTAACAAGCTACCGCTTTAGCATCTTGGCTCAGTTCGGTGTAGGTACGCGTACGGGGGGTGCCGTCAGCTTGAAATACCGTAATAGCCGGTTGAGTAGCAAATTTCAGACCTATCCCCTCTATGAAAGAGGCAAAATCATCATAACGATCTGCGGGATATATAGGATATTGCTTCATAATCACCTCCAAAAAGTTTCGCAAAGTCCTAAAATCAGAGGATTATTTCATTATTTTCGTCTACAGGATAGACCCACTTGGGGTCTTTTTTAATTTCGTCAAAGCGTTCCAAAGCCCGCAAAGCCACCTCTGCTACAACAGGATCGAATTGAGTGCCTTTGCATCTTTGGATTTCCGCCTTAGCTTCTTCTGCCGTGAAATTGTGGCGGTAGCGCCTAAAGGAGGTCATCGCATCAAAAGCGTCGGCAATGCTGATGATTCGAGCCTCGATGGGTATCTCCTCACCGCTTAGCCCTTGAGGGTAACCGGTGCCGTCATAGCGCTCATGATGCGATAAAACAGCAGGCAAAATATCACTAAAGACTGCCGGCAAGTTCAGCAAGATCTCATAAGAGTAGTGCGAGTGCTTTTTCATCTCATCAAATTCCGCGTCCGTTAGCTTACACTCTTTCAGTAAGATGCTGTCAGGCGTTCTGACCTTGCCAATATCGTGCATGAGCCCGGCGATGCGGATACGCTCAATAGTCGTTTCGCTTAATTGCATTTCTTTAGCTATTTCTACCGCCAGTAGCGACACTCGATCAGAGTGACCGCGTGTATAAATATCTCGAGCGTCGGTGAGTGTTCGGATCATTAGGATCATATCCTCATAATTTTTGCCGAGCTGCTCATAGGCTCTGGAGATCCGTTCGTTTGCGGCTTGCAAGCTATCACGATATTCCCGAATAGTCCGCATTTGCACAATGGACTTTACGCAGGATTCGATCAGCAACTCCAGCAAATCAAAACGATCGCTCTTCTCAAAATAGCCTTGGATATCCATATCGCGCATCGTACTGATCGGCGGCGCGAGACTTATGTGTCCTGTGAGTAGAATAATATAAATATCATTGTTGAATTTGCGAATTTCCTTTACGACCTCACGGCCATTGATCGGTCGCATTAGGAAGTCAAGTAGAAGAATATCGTAATGGTCTCTTTTGATTCGCTCGATTGCCCGCAAGGGATCGTTCTCAATATCGACATTATAACCAGATGCGGCTTGAAAATAAGATTGCAAAGTCAAGGTCATCATCGGATCATCGTCCAGAGCCAAGATATTAATATTACTGGGGCAGTTTTTAATATTATATTTTCTCATTTCGTTGTCCACCTAATTTATCCTAAAATGTTCCGAAGGAATAGTAACAGTGAAAATTGTGCCGCCGCCGGGATTATCTTCATATTCTATTCTAGCGTTGAATTTGGCTTCTAAAATCAATTTTGAAATATATAGTCCAATACCGCTACCGGACGACCCTTTTGTTGTAATCATGCTCTGAAAGACTTTTTTCTTGACTTCTTCGGGGATGCCGATTCCGGTATCAATTATCTTTATAGCTAGATTATCATCCACGAGCGATGTTACCATCCTAATTGTACCGCCGCCATTATCCTTCATAGAATAAGCGGCATTATCGACTAGATTCGTAACGACCTGAACCATGCTATTGATGTCGCCTTGTGTGATGATGAATGGACCGACAGTATTGCTATATTCTAATTTGCAGTTAGTCTGTAGCAACTCATGGCGTAGCAGCATCTCAGTCCTTCGAACAATATCCTCAAAAATAAAAGGCACGTTATATTCCGCTTCCATGCTGGACGCTTGCTCTTTTACCGTAGAGATAATATCCGACATATAGGCACATGCTTCGCGGATGCGTTGAGTCCAGTCGTGCATTTCAAGGTATATCTCTAAAAAATCTTCATTTGTTACGTCAGGATCGCCGGTGCTAGATTCGCTTTCAGTGATCAGGTTTTCAATACTGGAAACACCGCCGGCAATACTCATGATGGGTGTTTTTAAATTATGCGCCAGACCGCCGACCATTTGGCCCAGTGAAGCGAGACGCTCTTGCTGCATCATCCGCATTTGGTTTTGCTGCAGCTCCTCCATGCTCTCTTTGATTATCGTAATATCTTTGAACATTGCGACACAGCCAATGTTATCTTCCTTGCCAAAATAAAGCGGCGTAATATCAACCAAATAGTATTTCCTTACAAAAGCTGCGGCAGTTCGCAAAATAATCGAATGCTCATAAGTAATAGAGACATTTTGGCTACGGCAATTTTCTATGTGTCCAATCAAGGTGAAAAAGCCTGTTTGGGCGTCAGGATTGGTTGGACTGCATTTCTCTAACTGACAATTAATCGTAATGCCGTACTCACGGCCGAAGACGTCGGCAAAAGCACGGTTAATATCAATAACCAGCCCATTTAAATCTAAAATCAAATAACCGTCCGAGATTCGGTTCATCACCGTTTGCATAGCCAACGGTTTGATGTCCAGTAAGTGAAATTTAAAAATAGCTATTCCATGGAATAGCAACATGCCGGTAATCACGCTTAAAAAATTTATTACCGTAGTAGCGGGAATAACACCGACTACACTGCCAATATTCACAACGGAGGGGAAAAGGCAGCCAATAGTGAAAAAGACAGCTTGCCAGCGCAAGATACTGCTGATATTCCTTTTAGCTACCATGATAATAAAAATTATTGAGGCAGTTAGACAGATAAATGTGTAAAGTAAGTGAACATAAAAATACCAACCAAATACCACCTCGCCGCTGATTAAAGAAAAGTGGGCATAATAGTGATGATGTAGCGGATTAGTCCAGACCATGCCCCACGAAATCATAGGCTCAAAAAATAACAGACCACACCAACTTGGTAGCTTGTTCCAGCCATAGAAGATAGTCATCGCGATACATAATGTAAAGACGGGGAAGAACATCGCAATATTGGTTATAGAGTCGATAATATACTGGGCTGTCCGATCGCTCCAATCAAAGAAGAACAAGGCGATCAAAGCGGCGTCCCAGATCAAAGCGATATAAGCCATACAATAATAGAGCTTGTGTAAGAGCTGGTCATTTCGCTTGAGTCGCATGGATATAATAAAGGCCAATATAGATATTTCAACGATTATCAAAACAACTAGCCAGGCTGCTGAGATCATACTTCCGTCTCCTTTGTACCCATATCGGCCGTAAATGATTGTAGACTTATTTTAATATCTACCGGCGGCCAGATAAAGCCTTTCGCGGCGAGCTCAGCATCACTGGCTTGGCTCGATATTACCGGTTCGGCATGCTGTGTTGCGCTTAAGACCGTACCCAGCAAAGCAAACGCTGGAGCTCGGCCGGGTTTTTGCATTAACTTGTTGAATTCAGCGTCTGATATTACAAGGCAGCTAAAGCCCAATTCCGGCAATATCTCACTTAACTTATGCGGCTGAGGCGAGGTGATATGATAAACTTGGCTTTCGCCATCAAGCATCGCCACGACAGCTTTGGCGCAGAGATCAACCGGGGTAAGGTAGATTTGCATATTTGCCGCCGATTCAGGCAGATAGCCAAGCTTGCCTAGGCTACGCAATATCAAGAAGAAGCTGTTTTTAGCGGAGTTTATCTGGAATTTACCGTCGGTTGATCTGCCGGTCAGCAAGCCGACACGGAATATCTTCGTTGGCTGCTTGTCGGCAAAGACCAATTCCTCAGCCAAGCGTTTAGAACGGACATAAATATTTTCTCCATCTATAGCCGAGGCACGTTCGAGTTCGTTAAAAATGCTTTGATCGGTATTAAGACTAATCGTCGAGATTTGTATAAATTGTGCGCCGATATCTGCAGTAAGGCTCAAAGCATTAGCGACGCCGCTGATATTGACCGCATCCAAAGCACCGCTTTCGGCAAAATGGCGCACGTCGGCTGCCGCATTAATAACATACTCTACACGGCCTTTAAGTCCGGAAAGACTTGCTTTTGATAAACCCAGATCAGCTTGGATCAGATCTCCTTCAAGCACATTGATCTGATTAGTGTTCCGGCTCAGCCATTCTTGTCCGAAATAATAATCAAGCCGTTTAAATAAGCGTTCTTGACCTCCTCGCACCAAGCAATATACGGGAGCAAAGCCGCTTAAGAGCAATTCGTTGAGCAAGTGTGCTCCCAAAAAGCCGGTCGCACCGGTCAATAAAACAGAGCGGTCAGATTGGAAAGGCTCGTTTTGTTTTTTTAGCAGGCTTAGCTGATCGGCTAAGATCGGATAACGGTAAAAATCAGTTAAAGAAAAATCCCAGTTTTGGTTCATATAGCCTACTATAACGCTCATCGCAGCAAGCGAGGAACCGCCCTGAGCAAAGAAACTCTTTTCCGGATCGACTGGCTTTTTCAAAGCTTCGCTCCAAAGCTGTAGCACCGTGCTTTCCAGATCGTCTGGCTGCTTTGATGTGATTGTTGTTGCGGTGTTATTAGCGGGCTGAGTCGGTATAGCGCAAAGTTTAATCAAGGTGCGCACATCAGCTTTACCGGTAGCGGTATAGGGCAAATCGTCTAAAACAAAAATACTTACGGGTTGCATATAGTCGGGCAAAGCCTCTGCTAATAAATCGCGCAACTCGTCTTCGCGATAGTTTACCTCCGGTACTACGGCGGCATAGAGAGATGAAGCTTCTATAAAAGCTACGGCGTCTTTTACCAAGTTGCTTTTCATGATAACGTCGGATATTTCCGCGGTTTCAATCCGGCGACCGTCAAGCTTGACTTGGCTGTCACAGCGACCCAGATATTCAAAATTACCGTCCGCCAAAAGCCGTGCCATATCGCCACTACGATACATTCGGCCAGCGGCATAAAAGGGATCCGGCATAAAAGCTTTAGCGGTCAAATCCGGCTGGCCTATATAGCCGTCGGAAAGGCTTTCACCCGAGATATATATCTCGCCGCTCACAGTCGGAAGGCAGCGTTCGCCTTTTTCGTCAAGAATATATACTCGGGTATTGGGTATAGCTTTCCCGATAGTTGGCTTAGTTTTACCATCCAAGCGGCAAGCTGTGACAAAAGCCGTCGTTTCGGCCGGGCCATAAAGATTATAAACAGCACCGCCGCAAGCTTGACAAAGCTGTTCCGCCAACTGCTCGGACATGACTTCTCCGCCGGACATAATTAATTTAAGCCTAGCTAAAGCCGCGCAAAAAGATGCATCCGCCAGATATACTTTCATCCTGGACGGTGTTGAAAAAATCAGATCGACATGATGTTTTTCGATCAGTTGCGCCAAAGACCAAGGGCTTATCATCTCCTCTTCATCAGCGACGATTACAGTCTTGCCCAAAGCCAAAGGAACGAGCACATCGGTAGTGTAAGAATCAAATAAAATACTCGAAGAACAGAGAAAACGCTCAGCGCCGGCTTGTTCGTAAATACCGCTTAAATAAGCCGCTAAATTGGCGATCGGACGATGTGGGATGACAATGCCTTTCGGTGCGCCGCTGCTACCGGAGGTAAATAAAACTTGAGCTGCATCGGAGGTGGCTCTGGCACCTAGCGGGGCAAAAGATATCGCAGAGCTTGTTTTATCAACAATATCTAAAAGAGTGAGATCTGCTCTAGCGCAGGACTCTAATATTTGACGTCCTGCTTGATCGCATAATGCGTGCTTGACGCAAGCCTGATCCAGCATCGAGTTGATCCTTCCCACAGGGAGGGCGTCGGTGAGCGGCAGGTAGGCACAGCCTGCTTTGAGGATAGCAAATACCGCCGTAATAAAGCCGAAGCCGCGGCGGCAACAAACGGCAATAGTAGAACCGGGCATGACACCGCATTTAAGCAATTCTTGCGCAGCCGCGTCGCTGGCAGCTTTGAATTGAGCATAGCTCATAACTTGATCGTGGAAAATTATTGCCGGCCGGTCTGAGTCAAGCTGTGCCCAGCGATCGGCGCTAATATCGAGCAATTCGTCTTCAAATGGCAAGCGCAGCTTCGCCGGTCGCTGGAATAATTCATATTTATCAATCGGCGATAATACATCGATATTCAGCCAAGAGGTGTTTGTAGTTTGTTTGAGCATATCGGCGATAATAGTTAAAAGAGAGCGGCCGTAAAACTCGATTGTACAAGTCCTAAATAATGCAGTGTCGTATTCCAAGCATAAACTGTATTCCAGTGAATCTTGCGATATTTCAATAGCTAAGGGGAATTTAGGCGCTCCGGGCGGCAATGGGTGATATTCCAGAACGCAATCAGCCAAGGCAAGATTCGCTGATTCAAAAGGTCGTATAGAAAGCAAAACGTCGTATAGCGCAGTGCCCGGCGGCAGAGTCAAATCAGCCCAGCTGGGAATAGCGCTAGCGTCTACCGCGGAATGACTCATTAGCTCAGCTATAGATGTTGAGACCAGCTGCAGATAAGACTCAAGTGATGACTCAGGTGACGCTTGCAGACGTAAAGGTAATGTGTTTAAAAAAGGACCGGCTATTTGCTGTGTTTGGCGACTTTGCCGCAAGGAAACGGGCATAGCTAGGCACAGATCAGTCGAGCCGGTTAATTTAGCCAGCAATATACCTAAAGCCGCTGCAAAAAAAGCACCGGGAGTCAGGCTACGCTCTTTACAAAAAGCGGCAATTTTATCATGTAGTTCCGCTCCGCTTGCCAATACTAGGCGTCCTGCAGCTGAGTTTTTCACCGAATTAGGCTCAAAATCAAAGGGTAAAGAAAGCGCTTTGTTAAAGCCATTAAATTTCTCGGTCCAATATTCTACTGCCGAGTCTATTTTTTGTTCGCCTAGCCAGACGGCATAATCTTTAAAGCTGATTTCATGTCGATTCGAAGGATCTCCGGTTAGAATAGCAGCCAGACGTTCAAGCAACAAAGGTGTGGTCAAGCCATCCCCGATGATGTGATGCATATCGAGGAACAAAAATGATTCGCCGGCCGGATCCTGCCAGATCGCTGCTCTGAGCAACGGGGCTTGGGCTAAGTCAAACGGGCGCACAAAAGAGGCTGCCGCTTGGGCAAAATCGTTTTTTGGCAAAGACTCAAAAGAAAAATCAGGATTAGGACTGATTATTTGATATAATTCAGCTCCTTCGCTGACAAAGGAAGTTCTTAGGATATTTTCCTGAATAATTAGTTCACGGAAAGCCCTTTCCAAAGAGGCAGGATCAGGTGCTACCCCTACCAACTTAAAGGCGGCAGGCATATTATATGCGGTGGAGCGAGGCTCAAGGACGGATTTGAGATAAATAGCCTGCTGGGTTGGCGTTAAGGGATAGTGTTCCCGCTCAACCGGCCTGATTAAGTCCGAAGACGAGGCGGCAGGCAAAATGCCGCCCTCTGCCAGTTCCGGTTTAAAAGTCGCCAGATGCCCGGCAAGCGCCGCCGCACTCCTAAAAGCATAGATATCGGTCTGTTTGATCTCGATGTCAAATTGATCGGCTATTTCGCTGACGATCATCATAGCGCCCAGCGAGTCACCACCCGAGGTGAAGAAGTCATCCTCCGCCTGCAAATCGTCTTTTTGCAAAACGTGGCGAAAGATTGCCAGCACCGGTTCAGCATTAATACCTGCTAAGCCGGCATATTTCTTCGTTATCTCCGGTATAGGCAGAGCTTTAAGATCGATTTTGCCATTAGCATTCAAAGGCAAGGTCGCTAATTGTTGCAAAGCAGCCGGCAACATATAAAGCGGTAAACGGGCGGCCAAATAGGCCAAGAGGTCTTCTTCGTTTATAGCCTGTTCAGCGGTATAATAAGCGGCCACCCAACTGCTTTCACCTTCGATCAGTTTTACGGCGGCGGAGTTGATACCGGGATAGGAAGCTAAGCGGGCGCTGATCTCGTTCAAGTCTATACGCAAGCCATGCAGCTTCACTTGATCATCCAGCCGTCCGACCAGCGCTATTTCGCCCGATTCGGTAATATAAGCCTTATCGCCACTACGATATATGCGTTCGCCGATTTCAAAAGGACTTTCGGCAAAAGAGCATGCAGTCAGCTCATCCTGCCCCTGATAGCCCAAGCCAACACAATCACCGCCAATCCAAAGTTCACCGACGCCGCCTACCGGGACGGGCAAATTATGGGTGTCCAGAATATATAAGCGGCAATTTTGCATCGCTTTGCCTATAGTGATTTCTTCAGAATTATTGACTTCTTTGATGCTTACGCCAATAGCAGTTTCAGAAGGACCGTATTGATTGTAGATACGAGCGCGTGTAAGATTTTTGACTTTCTGGACCAGCTCACCGGACAAAGGTTCGCCACCGCAAACGATGCTTTCGAAATTGCTAATAGCATTAGCAAAAGATTCATTCCGTAATAAAGCATTCAGCCTAGAAGGAGTCGTTGCCAAGAAGCTGACGCCATAATTGCGAATCAGCCCGGCTAAAGCCTCAGGGTTGTTACATTCCGTCTCCGTTGCGATAATCACAGTCCTGCCGCAAAGCAGGGCGGCAATAGTCTCTAATAAAAAAGCGTCAAAGCCGGTATTGCAAATAGATAAAATCCCGCCACGCGGATAGTAAGGCTTCATGGCATAGGCAAAATTAACGATAGCCTTATGCGGTACCACAGCGCATTTCGGTCGACCGGTACTACCTGAAGTACTGATCATATATGCGGGAGCAGTTGTTTGGGCGGTGATTTCGCACCATTCACCCTCGGTACTAACACTTTCGCTCAACAAGCACAACTGAGGCAAGTTTTCAAACATGCTAAGGTAAGCGCAATTTGTAATAACTATCTCTGCCTCGCTTTCTGCGAGAATCTCTTCGATCCTGATCTGCGGTAAATCAGGCGGGACGACAACCCAGACACCTCCTGAGCCGGCAATACCCAACATGGAGGCAATCAGAGCAAACCCGCGCGGCAAGCAGATAGCTACCGTGGGGTTTTCTTTGCCGGTTGCATAGATAGCATTAGTAAACGAGGTAGCATAGCGTTGCAGGGATGAGTAAGTCATTCGCGTCCCTTGAAAGATCAAGGCGCAGCGTTCCGGATGTAATTCACTCTCAGCTAAAAATTTCTCCGGAACTGTTTCAAGGTCGCGCTCAATTTTTGGCTTATTATTCGTATAAAGCAGCGTTTCTCTTTCATCCTCATTAACCATCTGAAAGCGCCATACAGGACAATCGGGATCGTTCAGCATCTGCGAAAGCAAGCGCGTCACATACTTATGCAGGCGGGCTATAGTATCTTCAGTATAAAATTGAATTAAATAATCATAGTCGACAAAAAAATTGTCATTTAAACGGTTGAGATGAATAATCAATTGCTCGGCCTGTTGCCCGGCATAAAGCCATTTGCCGCTGAAAGAGGTCATGTTATTTGAATGAGAAAAAACCTCGCAATCTTGAAAAGACAAAACCGCGTCGAATAAACGCCCACCCGTTGGCTGTACATTCTTATAGAGCGCGTTTATCTCGCTGAAAGGAAAGCGGCTATGTCGCAGTAGATTATACCAGGCTTCGCCCACCACCTCGTTATATTCGTTCAAGGAGAGGCTATCGTCGAAAGCCTGAATAAAAGGTAAGGTGCTGACAAACATCCCGCCGGTTTGCTTGTCCGTGAAATTCGATCGGTTCAGCACAGGAACGCCAATATTCATAGATTCCGCACCGGACATCCGGCATAGGCAAGCATTCAAAGCCATATAATAAAGGCTAAAGGGTGCAACTCGATTATTTAGGCAATAAGACTTTATCCGGTTACTTAAAAGGCGCGAAAGCCGAAAAGATTTGCGATTACCTGTATAAGCGGCAACCGGATGTCGCAGATGGCCAAAAAGCAACGTCCCCGGACAGTCGGCCAATAGCTCTCGCCAGTATATTAAATCCTCCTGAAAGTCAGGAGAGGCTTTATATTCTTTTTCCGCATTGATGTGTTCTATATATGAAGATCGCGTTGTTTCACCCAATGGCTTTTCATTAGCCAACAGTCTGGTATAGGTCTCATATATATAGTTTACGATGTCGATTAAAGAGTAACCGTCGGTGATAAAATGGCTGAATTTAAGCAAAAGTCCGCCGGTATTTTCGCCGGATTTGAATAAATTAAATTCGTATAAGGGTGCCTCAGGACGCCAAATCGGTATAACGGCACAGGATTCTGCCCAGCGGTCGACGCTTTCGCTACCGGGCAAGGTAAAATCATAGTAGAGAAACTCCTGCGGCGTGTATTCTCTGACATATTGCATGGTTTTGCCAGATAGCTCCGTTACTTGCAGTCGCAAAGTATCGTCTCGTTGCAGCAATTTATTGAGGCATGTAGAGAGTAAAGAGGCGTTAAAGCTACCGTTGATTCGGATCAAGAGGCAAACATTATTTATCGAAGAGCCGGGACAGGCTTTTTCAAGCGCCAAAACATTATCCTGGGCAAAGGACAGCTCATAAAGTTCGTGCTGCCGCTTGCTTCCCATTGCGCTCGCCCCCTTCGAAGAAATCAATTATAATTCTATAAAATGAATAACACATTGAACCATATTGTCGTACAATTCGACATCCGATGTCAACTCTTTTCGACAGATCGTAAGGATTAGACTTGCTTTTTTTTGAAATTATATCTCCGGTTTAGTATTTGTTGCTTAAAAAGTATCCTTTGTCTTTCAATGTTTCAGTTTTATAGTATGAAGGTCAATTTCTATTATGTGAATTTTCGTATCCATCGAAGCATATAAATAATCCGAACCTTCAATCATTGCAAAGAATAGGTTCGGATTATCGCTATCTGGTGCGGCCAACGAGACTCGAACTCGTACGGTCTCCCACACGCCCCTCAAACGTGCGCGTATGCCAATTCCGCCATGGCCGCGTGTCGGTTCCGGCGAAAGGCCGGCCAAGACATTATGTCAAATGCGATTTGCCTTGTCAACATTTCGCATCGAGCGTTATGCGATTTAAAAATAACTTACCATATAATAATTATTTCGTCATACTGACGATAGGCCTGAGACAATTAACTTCGTTATACTGGATTTGTTAAATAATCTGAGATGACAGTTTCAAAACATATGAGGTAAACGTTACATGATCGAGCTCAAAAATGTTAGCAAAAGTTACGACGGAAAAAAGAACGCCGTCGACAACGTGACACTCAATATACATGGCGGTGAGATTTTTGGGTTTCTCGGACCGAACGGTGCCGGAAAGACGACGGCGTTGAAGCTTATCACGGGACTCCTGTCACCTGACACGGGTTCTATCGCAATCGATGGTTTCGACATCGAAAAGGACGCCATTGAAGCGAAACGTCGATTTGCTTTCGTTCCCGACAACCCCGAAGTTTTCACACGCCTCAAGGCGATCGAATACTTGCGATTTATCGGAGATGTTTATGGCGTGGACGGCGACGTTCGAAAGGCGCGCGTTGATGAGTTGTCGAAGAAGTTCGGCATCGCCGATGTTCTCAATCAACAGATCAAAACATTTTCGCACGGCATGCAACAAAAGCTCATCCTCGTCGGCGCGCTGCTTCACGATCCCGATGCATGGATACTGGATGAGCCGATGACAGGTCTCGATCCCGCCTCTTCTTTCACACTCAAGACAATGATGCGCGAATATGCCGACGCAGGCAAAACGGTACTCTTCTCAACGCACATCTTGGATGTCGCCGAGAAAGTGTGCGACCGACTGGGGATCATCGACGAGGGCAAACTCATCTTTGTCGGAACGGTGAATGAACTGAGAGCTCACTATCAAGACGATTCGTCTCTCGAATCGCTGTTCTTGCGCCTTGTGAGCGATACCGAGAACGCAGCGCATGGCGCTTCATTCATCGAGTAGCTTGTGAATGGATCGGTGAAACCATGAAACATTTTCTTATACTCATGCGCCCTCTTTGGTCAGAGATGCTTGCGAATACATCGCGAGGCATGGGATCGATTTCTTCAAGAAAGAAAAACAAAGATAAGCCGCGTTCTAGAGCCTCGACAGTGCTTCTCTTCACATTTATTATCGTCATGTTCTCTTTCTATTCGGTCATGATTGGCATCGGCCTGACAAAAGCACTGATGGTCGTTGGCGCGGAAGACTTGTTTATCAGAATAATCGCGATGGCGGCGCCCATTTTTACCCTCGTCATCGGCGTCTTGCAGGCGATCCCGATTCTTTACCACGAGAGCAGCCTCGAATCACTCCTCGTGCTTCCCGTCAAACCTTCGACGATTACCGCCGCCAAACTGACGCAGACATTTGTTCCCATCTTCCTGCTTACGACTCTATTATGTTATCCGTCGCTCATCGCGCATGGCATCGTGTCGCACCGACCTTGGGGATACTACGTTCAGTCGATTCCTTTCATGCTGTACGTCACTGTCGCGCCTTTCGCCCTCACCATGATCCTCGTTCTCGTCATGATGCGCTACACGAAATTGGCGCGAAACAAAGACAGATTTCAGTTGATCACATCGATCGTGATGATTCTTCTTATCGTCTCCTTCTCTCTCCTTGCCAATATGCAAACAAATGACGGGATCTTTGAAACAGGCGGCATTTTTTCGGATCCTGCGACAGGAGCGCTCCTGAACAGACTCGTCAAATTTTTACCGACGTCGGCTTTCAGTGCCGCCATGCTCATCAATGCCGATCGTTGGAGCACTCTTCTCCATAGTCTCGTTGCCTGTGTATTGAACGTCGTTTCTGTGTGGCTACTGCTCGCAATCGCCGACAAAATCTATATCCGCGGCGTTCTCGGCACAAAAGGCGGTCAAAGCGCCAAACAGCTTACTGCGAAAGAGGCGGCGCGGAAACTCACGCCTCGAAGCGCCTATCGCGCGATCGTAAGTAAAGAATGGATTTTGCTCCTCCGCACGCCGGCATTTTTCACGCAGACGATTTTTTTCGTACTGATATTTCCAGTGATTATGGCTGTGGGGTTCGCCATCGGTTTTTTAGAGTCTCCCGGCACTTCGGAGATGGGGATGAACACGATCGAGTATCTGCGTTTCTGGATCATGACGGGCGATTGGAGACATTCCATCTGGATCATCGCCTTAATCGTAGGAGGCATTGCGACGTTTTTTAGCGGAACGGCGCTTATCTCGGCTTCGGCGATTTCGAGACAGGGAGCGGCGTTTAACATCTCAAAAAGGATTCCCGTTCCGATACGCACGCAAGTTCTCGCATGGTTAACGCCCGGTATCTTACTGATGACCGCCATCTGGATCATTATTACGATGGCCCTCGCTTTTTTCCTTGACATGCCCCTAAGTCTTGCGCTGATCGTTTTTGTCATTGCCATTGTCAATTCGTATTCCATGCAATTGCTGGGATTTTTGGTCGACATGAAAGAGCCGTCGCTCGCATGGAACAATGAGCTCGAGGCCGTCAAAAACACGCGCGCCGGACTCGTATCTTCGCTCGGCGATTTCGCCTATATCGGCGTCTCCATCGGGCTCGCTTTTCTCGTGCGCAAACTCACGTCACAGAACGATCTCGTCGTCGCGATCGTCGTTATCGCCTTCTATGTCGTCGTTGCTTTTCTGATGACTTTCCTTGTCAAGAAGACGACACGCGACCTGTTCCAATCAATCGAACTCTGACATAATAAGTGATGCGAGCGATATCCGCGAAACATTAATCGATACCGCCCATTAATATACAATAAACATCGAACATAACAAGTAAAGGAGTTGCTTTTACATGACAAAACTCATCGGAAATCTCGTATTCGGTCAGTCCGGAGGACCGACCTCCGTCATCAACTCGAGCGCTGCAGGCGTCTTTCTCGAGGCATTAGATCATCCCGAACTCATTCAAAATGTGTACGGGATGCGCCACGGCATCGAAGGCGTTCTCCGCGATGAACTGTATGACATCGGTAAGGAAGACCGGAAAGAACTCGAATACTTGACAGGAACACCCTCATCAATCCTCGGAACATGCCGCTATAAAATCGCCTCCCCCGAAGTCGACGACACGGATCTGCGACGGATACACGAAGTACTGGCAAAACGAAACATCCGCTATTTCTTTTACAACGGCGGCAATGATTCGATGGATACATGCATGAAAGTTGAGCGCTATCTCAAAGCTCAGGAATACGAGTGCCGCGTCATCGGTATCCCTAAGACGATTGATAACGACTTGTTCGGAACGGACCACTGTCCCGGATTCGGATCGTCCGCACGTTACCTCGCAACGGCGATCTCGGAAGTCTGGCAAGACGCTCACTCGTACAGCACACCGATGGCGATCGTCTTTGAATGCATGGGGCGTCACGCAGGTTGGCTCGCGGGAGCTTCCGCACTTGCAGGCGTGATCGGGCACGGACCGGATCTCATCTATTTACCCGAAGTTCCTTTCGATTTCGATCAAATGCATGAAGATGCTCGCCAAGTGTTAAAGAAGAAGAACGTGGTCATGATCAGCGTTTCTGAAGGCATCATGACGGCAGACGGCACTCTCGTCGCAGAGCAACTTTCAAGTCGCGCGACAGACTCATTCGGACACAAACAGTTGGGCGGCGTCGCGTCAATGCTTGCCGATGAAATTGCGGATGAACTCGGACTCAAGGTTCGCGGTATCGAATTTTCACTGCTACAGCGCTGCGCGGCACACGCCGCTTCCGGTCGCGACATCGAAGAAGCCCTTCTCGCCGGTCGTTCAGGCGTCAAAGCAGCATTGGACGGTGTGAGCGGCGTGATGATCGGATTTAAGCGTGCGGAAGGCGAGCCGTATCGATGCGAGATCATACACGTCCCTCTCGCGGAAACGGCAAACAAAGAGAAGGTTGTCCCTCGTGAATGGATTAACGAAGCCGGCAACTACGTTACGCAGGACTTTATCGATTACGCCCTGCCGCTCATTGATGGGGAACCGCATCAGAAACATGAAAACGGGCTTCCGCGCTTCGCGAGACTGAAGAAAATCCGCGTTTAAATAATAACTTCAGCGGAGAGATCGCTTAGGAGTAAACGATCTCTCCGTTGATTTCGATTGAGCCGGTCGCTCCCTGCTTCGTCCGTGTTACGCGGACTACCACTTCATTCGGTCCGAGGACTTGACGGCCGAATGCGTCTTCTCCGCTCTCCGTCAAATATCGACGCATGGCGATCGTCTGTCTGTCCGCCTCGAGCACCTCGAAGCGCCCGGTCCGGAGGACAGGTGTAGACGCACGAAGTTTCATCAGCCGTCGCACGCGTGCCGTGAAATCTCCTTCAGGTGTACCCCATGGATACGTACGCCTGTTAAACGGGTCTTCATATCCCTCCATACCAAGCTCATCGCCGTAATAGACGGCCATCGCGCCCGGAAAGGCTAGTTGCAGGAGCATGCCGGCGAGAACGAGTTCTTTACCTCTTTTACGCTCCACGGACGATAAAGTCAACCGTATCTGATCTTCCCTCTTTGGCGGTTGCGGAGCACCGGCGAGTTTCGTGATGATGCGTTTCGTATCGTGACTGCCTAAGAGATTCATTTGACTGAATAACGCCTCAAACGGTGTTACGGTGCAAAGATGCTCGAAACCGTAGCGCAAAGTTATCGCATTAGTGTTGCCCTTCAGAAAATCGATCACGTATTTTCTGAACGCGTACCCCATGACGGCATCGTGCGTGCGTCCGAACAAAAAGTCGCGGTAATGCCCGTAACTGATCCTCGCCGTCGGCTCTTCCCAGATTTCTCCGAGGATAAAGGCATCGGGATTCTCGGCCTTCACACGACGTCTGAGCAATCTCAAGAAGGAATCGGGCAACTCGTCGGAGACATCGAGCCGAACCCCGGAACAGCCTGCCCGGAGCCAACGAGCGAGTACACCATCGGGACCGCAGATAAACTCTCGATACGTCAGATCGTCCTCGTGGACATTCGGCAAAGAGTGAAAATCCCACCAACATTCGTATGGCGCGATCATATTGCCGTTTTCCGACATACGCGGCTCAAGCATCCGTTTCTCCGCATCGTCGTCAAAGCGAAACCAAGACGTATAAGGAGACGGCGTTCCGTCCCTTTTCTCTTGCCAAGCCCCCACTGAGTCATAACGATCATGACGATTGAAATACAGACTGTCGGAACCCGTATGACTGAATACACCGTCCATGATGACACGGATACCGAGACCTCTCGCCTTTTCGAAGAGCTCCAAGAGGTCTTCATTCGATCCGAGAAGCGGATCGACGTTCAAATAATCGCCCGTATCATAACGGTGATTCGATTTCGCCTTTAACACGGGATTCAAGTAGAGGACCGTCACGCCGATCTCCGCAAGACTCTCGAGTTTTTCCGTAATGCCCGACAACGTCCCGCCATAGAAATCGCACGCTTCGTAGCCCTCCGGCTCTTTACCGGCAATGTCGACTTCTTCACTCCAGTCGCTATGCCAGATTCGCTCAGGAAAACGCATCTCTTCGAGCGCTTTCGTTTCATCGAACTGTGAACCGCGATTATATCGATCGGGAAATATCTGGTAGAGAACAGCACCTTTCATCCAGTCCGGCGTCTGAAAATCAGCGACGTGAACCGTTATCTGAAAACCGGGAATTACTTCACTGCCATCTGACCGGAAAGACGGGCTGGACTTGAGGGTCCTCGCCTTCATCCCCTCCGTCGATTTATCCGGAAAACCCCAACGATACCGCCCGTCCTCAAATCTGACCTCAAACCAGTAGAAAAAAAGTCCGGGCTCATCGTTCATGCGAATATCCGCCGAAAAAACGACAGCGTCGTCGGGATACCGACTTTCTTCAGCGGGCTTTTCAATCTCCTCACAACTTTCTCGCCGCATCAACACGTAACCTTCGCTGAAGGACTCGAGCCCATACACATAAAACAGGCGCACAGAGTGGATGCTGTCCGAATAATTCGAAAGTAATAGACGTAGTGTTACTTGAGTTCCTGTTGCAACCGCGCCTTTTGGCGATCTGTAAAACGATGACGTGACATCATGTGTAATGGTGATCACTCATTACCTCACTTCAGCCGCCATAGCGGCATAAAGTTCCTGATATGCTCCGGCAGAACGATTCCAAGTATAGTCGCCTTCCATCGCCGCGACGACCATCTTGCTCCAGCTTTCTTTATCGTCTCGGTATAGTGCGGCGGCATCTTTCGCCGTATAGAGTAATTCATGTGCATTGATATTCCGGAATCCGAACCCCGTTCCCGTTTTCTCGTATTTATTCCACGGTTCAACCGTATCGGCAAGCCCTCCCGTCTGACGAACGACTGGAATCGTCCCATATCGCATGGCGATCATTTGAGACAGACCGCACGGCTCAAAGAGAGACGGCATGAGGAATATATCCGATCCCGCGTATATACGACGAGCCAGATGGCGGTCAAACTGGATGATCGCGCGCATATTGTCTGGATGTCTTTCCTGCACTTCCTGTAAGCGCCGTTCGTAGGAGGGATCACCCGTCCCGAGCACGACGATCTGCAAATCTTCCTCAAGCAACTCATCGATGATATGGAGCAACAGGTCAAGACCTTTCTGAGAATCGAGTCTTGTGATCATCGAGAAGAGAGGCGTTTTCTGCTTTTTAGGCAGGTTTAGTTCATCCTGCAACGATTTTTTGCATGACGCTTTGCCGCGAATCCACGCTTTCGCATTGTAGTTCGCGGCGATTTCAGGATCAGTAGCGGGATTATACAAGTCGACATCAATCCCGTTCAGAATCCCGGAGACTTTCCAGCTCTGTGCCGTAAGCAGATCATTCAACCCCTCACCGAAATAATCCGTCATGATCTCACCGGCATAAGTCGGCGAAACAGTCGTTACGCGGCTCGACCATGCAATTCCCGCTTTGAGGAAGTTTGGAGCGCCGTCCTTGAGAACAGCAGTCTCCGTCATGTAGGAATCGGGAAGATCGAGCAGATCCTGCACGACTTCGCGTCCGTGAATTCCTTGATGTTTGAGATTGTGCAACGTCATGAGACAACGTGTCCGTGGATGATAGTTATGGGTTTGATAGTGAGCCTCCAGAAGAACAGGGATCATCCCCGTCTGCCAATCGTTCAAATGAAGTATGTCGGGATGGAATCCCATCGGCTCACCCATCGCTTCAAGGACTGCGCGCTGGAAGAACGAGAAGCGCTCGATATCGAACGAATAATCGATGTACAGACTGTCGTGACCGAAATAGAAATCGTTATCGATCAGATAGACCGGTACACCGTTTACTTCCATCGTGAACAGACCGCTGTACATCGTGCGCCATCCGAGCCTGATCATCGACCATCTCATGAATCTCAATTGCGAAGCGTAGTTCTGCTTGATCCTGTTGTAGAGAGGCATCACGATCCGGATATCGACACCTTTGCGCCGAAGCGCTTCAGGTAGCGATCCCGTCACATCGCCTAGACCGCCTGTCGCTGCGAGCGGACTCATCTCGGATGATACAAACAACACTTTCATACGTATCAACTCCTTCAACAGTTCCGAGGATTTTAAGTACGGAACGTTCAATTTTGGCATCATCTTCCGATCAGACGATCGCATTCTTCTCGATGACGATCGGGAATCCGGGTTGGCCGAGCAGACGGCCGTCCATCTTGACGACACTGTTCTTGTCGATGATCACGTGGTCGAGCACCACACCATCAGAAATCTGAACATCTTGGAAAAGCACGCTATTCGTCACATGCGCGCCGCGCCCGATGACGCATCCGCGGAATAGAATACTGTTCTCGACATGACCCATGATCGCACAACCGTCGGAAGCGAGCACATTTTTGACTACACCGCTTCCCGGTGCGACGATACACGGCGCTCTATTTTTCGCTTTCGTATAGATCGGCCGATCGACCGAGAAAAGCATATGGCGAATGTCACTGTCGAGCACCTTCATGGACGCATCGAAGTAACTTGCCACGCTGTGAATGCGCAGAAGCGGCTCTTCAAGCTCAATGGCATGAATACGAAATCTCCTGTAGTTTTGCAAAATGGCGACAATAGAGAAGTCGGCAATGCCGCGCGCCATCATCTCCGTCAAAAGCTGCAGCAATAGATCGCGTGAAATGATAATTAGACCGACGGCGTTTTTCTGGCTTGTCGGATTCGGATAGTCGACCATAAAATCGCGTACATAACCGCTTTCATCCAACTCAATCACCATCGACGGCGGCTCTTCGATCGGTCCATCCTTGTGGTACAAGACAGTCATGTCGGCGCGCGATTCGACATGGGCATTGATCAACTGCTTGTAGGACGTATTCGTCACGAAATCACATGAAGAAATGACGACATATTTTTGATCGCCCGTTTCGACGTAATCAATCACACTCTGGGCATCTGTCCGATCAGGTTCACGCGTTATCGGGTTGATATAGGGTGGGATCATGTATAACCCCTGCCTCATGCGGTCGAGATCCCACGGTGCGCCCGTCCCCATGTGGTCCATGAGAGATTTATACTTTGTCAACGCGACGACGCCGACACGTTTAATCCCGCTGTTCACCATGTTGGACAAGGTGAAGTCGATGATGCGAAAACGCCCTGCAAACGGCATAGCGGCGATCGCCCTCGGCCTCGTCAAAGCGCCCAGTTGAATCCGTCGATTATCTGCCAAAATAAGCCCCATGGCATCAGTAATCACAGGCTTACCTCCATTCTGGAATAGTGCGGCACTTCGCGAACATACTGCGGATATTTGCGCGCATGTTCCGCCCCGATCATCGAGTTGCCGACAATTTTAGTCCCTTCCTTGATGACTAAGTTCGGCGCGAATACGGTGATACCGTCCTTGCATAGTTTGTCGTTGACGAACAGATCCAACCCGTCCGCCTCGTCCGGAGTCGACCGCACGTTGCGTTCAACTCTAGTGTCCATGCCGACGATGCAGCGCGTCAAAACGGCACCCGCTTCAATATAGGAACCCGGCATCAGGATTGAGTCGGTGATGACAGCGCCTTCCTCAACAACGACGTTATAGCTTACAATCGTGCTGTGGCATTCACCGAAGATCTCCGAACCGTCCGTGATCGCGATGTTATCGACGTTTGAATCAGGACCGAAGTAGTGTGAGGGTCGCTGAGGATTCTTGGAGTAGATCGACCAGCTGAGATCTCGCAAATTGATCAGGGACGGATCAGTCAAGAGATCCATATTGCTCTCCCAGAGCGATGAAATCGTTCCGACGTCTTTCCAATACCCGTCAAAGGCGTACGTGTAGACGGCGTACCCCGCCTCGATCATTCCGGGAATGACGTTGGCTCCGAAGTCGTTTCGTGAATTTGGATTCGCTTCATCTTTGATGAGAGCTTCTCTCAATACATCCCAAGAAAAACAGTAGATGCCCATTGAAGCGAGGTTGCTTTTCGGCACGGCAGGTTTTTCCTCGAATTCTACGATTCGCCCCGTCTCGTCCGTGTTCATAATACCGAACCGCGATGCCTCTTCCCACGGAACTTCGATGACGGCAATCGTCGCCTCCGCTTCATTTTGGATATGCAATTCGACCATTTTCAGATAGTCCATTTTGTAGATATGGTCACCCGACAGAATGAGAACGTATTTCGGTTCATAACTGTCGATGAACGGGATGTTTTGGTAGATTGCATTGGCCGTTCCCTTATACCATTCATTGCCGACTTGACTCAGATACGGCGGCAATATATACGTTCCGCCGTTATTGCGATCCAAGTCCCACGAATGCCCATTTCCGATATAGGAGTTGAGTTCGAGAGGCTGGTATTGCGTCAGAACGCCAACTGCTTCAATTCCCGAATTAGTGCAGTTGCTGAGCGGGAAATCGATGATGCGGTATCTGCTTCCGAACGGAACTGCCGGCTTCGCAACTAATTCTGTCAGCACGCCGAGCCGCGACCCCTGCCCTCCTGCTAGGATCATGGCGATTATTTCCTGTTTAGCCATCCATTAAACCTCTTCCTTTCTATGCGATCTTATCGCGTTCGCTGTAGCCATAACGCAACGCTCAAAATCACTATTCATGTGAATGCTTGTGTTTCATTTCCCCATCCGGTCGCGCGTTGCATTTAGATGAACACCACCGGATGAAGCTTGCTTTTTACTCACTGTCTCCCTCATATAGTAAGTATAATCCCGCTAACGGAGGGAGCGGCATATCAATCACCGGACTCGGATTGTCCGATGAATATTTATCATTTAACACCGGTTGCGAATTGTTCTTATGTTCGAACGATTGTACCGATGCGTCATCCTGAGCATAAGTCGCATTCGCCATCCTCTCATAAAAACCGGAGTTGACGCCTCTCTTTGAAATAGCCGATGGGACTGTATGGAACACGACGTGTTCCCCGTCGATTCCACTATACCCGCTACCGCCATAGCGCGTCCAATCACTGTTTAAAAGCAGCCTGTATCGTCCCTGTTTGGGAACGCGTACACGGTACGAGTCAAACGTTGCGGGAGTCATATTGAGAATAACGATGACGACCTCGCTTCCATCAGCATTGATTCGAGCGTAGGAGAATACACTGTTCTCGCGGTCATCGGGATCTAACCACTTAAAACCGTCCCACGACCGATCAACCTCCCAAAAGGAAGTTCTCTCCCGGTAAAAGTGATTCAAATCACGACAAAAGTACTGCATCTCTCTGTGGCGCGGATACTGTAACATGAACCATTCGAGTTCCTCGTAGTATCGCCACTCGATAAAGGGCGCGAATTCATTGCCCATGAAATTCAGCTTCGCGCCCGGGTGTGACATTTGGTACATGTAGCAGACTCTCAAAGATGCGAACTGACGCCACTGATCGCCGGGCATTCGTCCCAGAAGCGATTTTTTGCCGTGCACGACCTCGTCATGTGAAAAAGGCAGAATGAAATTTTCGCGAAATGCGTACATCATCGAAAAGGTGATTTTGTCATGGAACTGACCGCGCGCGTAATAGTCGGCTTCCATGTACGAAAGCGTATCGTTCATCCAGCCCATATTCCACTTGTGCGTAAAACCAAGCCCGCCTTCGCTAACAGGAACCGTCACGTTCGGATATGGCGTTGACTCCTCCGCCGCGACGATGCAGTGCGGAAAGTGTTCGCGCACCATGCTGTTCAGTGCTTTAATGAAGTCGATCGCCTCGAGATGATCATACGTCCCCAGAATATTCGGCTCCGCGTCAGGGCGACCGAAATTCAAATAAATCATGCTGCTGACCGCATCGACACGGATCCCGTCGAGATGGAACTCGTCGATCCAGAACCAGGCGCTTGACAACAGGAAGGACCGCACCTCCGTCAAAGCGTAATTGAAAACGAGTGTTCCCCAATCATCGTGCTCACCCCGACGCGGGTCTGGGTCCTCATAGAGAGGTTCGCCGTCGAAGCGTGCGAGCGCGAAAGCGTCGCGCGGGAAATGCGATGGAACCCAGTCGAGAATGACGCGGATGCCGGCACGGTGTAACGTATCGATTAAAAATTTAAGGTCTGCCGGAGTCCCATATCGCGAAGTCGCCGCAAAATATCCCGTCGCTTGATAGCCCCACGAAGTATCAAACGGATATTCCGTCAATGGCATGAACTCGACTGCGTTGTAACCCATATCGACTACGTATTGCGTGAGCGATTGCGCGATGTCGCGGTAGCTGTAAACATTGCCGTCAGCGTGGCGCCGCCAGCTTCCGAGATGGACTTCGTAAATATTCAGCGGTCCGATATCGAGCGCGTCTTTGCGACGAGCCATATAATCGCCGTCTTCCCACGTGTAATCATTTTCAAAGTTGTAGAGTATGGAGGCGGTACCGGGGCGCGTCTCGGCATGACGCGCAAACGGATCGGCTTTGAGCAAAATGCGTCCTGAATGCGTTCCTATTGCATATTTATAACGTTGCCAATCGCTCGCGCCTGCGATGAAACCTTGCCAAATCCCCGTAGTACCGTATGGCTGCAGATGATGCGTGTTTGAATCCCAACCGTTGAAATCTCCGACGACACTGACGGCTTGCGCCCTAGGAGCCCAAACGGCGAACCGATAACCCGATTCACCATCCGGCGAGACCGAGGGGCGTGCTCCAAGCATACGGTAACTTTGGTAATTCTTCCCCTGATTGAATAGCCACGCCTGATTCATCGCCGTTATCTTCTTTCCGACCGTCCACGATCCGTCTCTCCATATCGTGCGGTCTTACTTACATACCGTCATGGAGATTGGGTTCAGGTTAATTATACATGAGCTCAAATCATTTTTACCGATCGAGGTACAGCTCGGCCACCGTGACGCCGTCTCCCCCTTCCCCGTCGCCCCCCGCCCGAAAACTCTTGACGCGTCGGTCGCGCATCAAATAGTCGTGAGTCGCCTTGCGTAGCGCTCCGGTTCCCTTGCCGTGTACGATTCTCACGGGAGAAAGGCCGGCCAATAAAGCGTCATCGAGAAACTGGTCGATCTCTCCGACCGCTTCATCGACTCTTTTACCCAACAACATGAGTTCTGTCTTCGCACGCATGACAATGTCGGAGCGCAATTTGGAAGACGTTCCGATTTTCGATGGATGCCCGTGCCCTCCCCGCTCCCTTTGTTTTCTGACGTACCTCAGCTCCGAAACAGGGACCGTGACCTTAAAAGAACCGGACTCAAGAACAACCTGATCTTTCGAATCGGGAAGTTCACGTAAAACGCCGGACACACCGAGCGATCTCGCCTCATAAAGTTCGCCGAGACGAAGACTGACCGGATTAATGGGAAAATGGGCGTCGGCTCCGCCGGATGGACGAACTTTATACTTTTTCTCGATCGCAGCCAATCGGCCACGCGCCTCCGAGGTAACTCGGTGATCGCCCGCACTCGCCGACATCGTCTCACGGCGCATCTCCTCGAGCAAAAGGTCAATCTCCGCACGCGTTTCGTCGAGTAATGACGCCGCTTCATCTCGTGCTTTCGAGAGCAGGCGCTCGCGCTCATCCGCGAGAATATCCCTCTCCTTTTCCAGAGTTTCTTTTGCTCGTACCGTTTCTTCACGAAGGCGCCCGATCTCCTCTTCCATAGCACGAGCTTCGCGGTGGCTCTGCTCAATCGCAGAAACGAGATTTTCAAAACGAGTTCCCTCATCCGAAATAAGTGCTCTCGCCCTATCGATGATCGCGCCGTCAAGACCGAGCCGACTTGAAATCGTAAAAGCGTTACTCACGCCCGGGACACCGATGAGCAGTTTGTATGTAGGTTGGAGTGTCTCCGTGTCAAACTCACAGCACGCGTTCTCGACACCCGTTTCATTCATTGCATAACCCTTCAGTTCACGATAATGCGTTGTCGCAACCGTATGACAACCGGACAAACGAAGGTGATCGAGAATGGCGATCGCAAGCGCAGCGCCTTCGGACGGATCGGTGCCTGCACCGAGTTCATCGAGAAGAACGAGCACGCCCTCATCGGCAATTTCAGTTATGCGAATAACTTCTCGCATATGAGAGGAGAAAGTCGACAGGTTCTGCTCGATGCTCTGCTCATCGCCGATATCGACCTCAATGCTCTTAAACCAAGAAATCTCCGAGGGTGACCGTGCGGGAATGAACAGACCCGCCATCGCCATCAACGTCAAAAGGCCGCACGTCTTCAGCGTCACGGTTTTTCCACCCGTATTCGGTCCTGTAATGACGAGCGTCCTGAACGTCTTACCAAGCTCGAAATCAATCGGTACGACGCGATCGGTCGGGATTAGAGGATGCTTGGCTTTTCGCAATACGATGACGCCTGAATTATTCATCAAAGGCATGATCGCATCCATCGCAAGTGCCAGTCGCGCTTTTGACATCGCAAAATCGAGTTCCGCCAAGATCGTCGTATTCGTGAGAAGAACGTCTGCTTTTGATGCCGCAATCGCGGACAGCTCTTTTAAGATTGAAAGAATCTCGTGTTGCTCCGCCGCCTCAAGCTCTCGTATTTTGTTATTGAGTTCCACGACCGCCATAGGCTCGATAAAAAGCGTATTGCCGCTTGCAGACGTGTCGTGCACGAGTCCTCTGACAGCCGCTCTTCGATCGGAGCGAACCGGAACGACGTAGCGCCCGCTACGCATGGTGATGAGATTTTCCTGAAGAGCGCCGGCATGCTTCAGCAATACTTTATCGAGTTCTTTTTTCACGGCGTCCTGCGCATCGCGCAATCTGCGTCTAATACGGTAAAGTTCTTCACTTGCGTGATCAAAGAGCTCGTCTTCGCCGGCGACAGACATCTCCAACCGCCGCAAAAATCCGGGCAAGGACTCCAGCATCCGCGCTTTGCGAAGGATAGCGGATTCGTCCGCTTCATCTAAATCGTGCGGATGTTCGTCGACCGCATCAAGCATTCGATCAACGGCACGCAGAAAGGACGCGATCTTCAACAATTCTCCGCAATCAAGTGTCGCGCCCGCCGACGCCTGTCGGATGATCGGACGTATATCATCGATGCCTCCGAAGGGCAGGTCGCCCCACTTGACTAATCGCACGAAGGCATCATTTGTTTCCTCCTGTCCTTCAAGCGATGACGACAGCGACACCGCAGGCAAGAGCTCTCGACAGAGCATGCGACCGATCGACGTGCGCGCCTGTTGAGCAAGCAGTTCGATGATCACGTCATATTCGAGTTTCTTGAGAGACTTCTCGGTCATGATTTTAGAGTCGGTCGCCATCGTTCGCCGCACGCATCGAGCGGAGTTGGATCACACCGTAATGAATCGTCGCAATAAATGAAGTAAGAACGGGCAGAATAAAAACGTAATTTCTCAGCCATGCCTTCTCCGTCGGAAAGAGGTAGATGACACCCACGGCAACGACGAATAGGAACGTCGAAAACTTGCCGAGCAGATCGGAATATACAACGACACGGTGCTTTGTGAGAAGAACGGTACTCGCAAATAACATAAATGTTTCACGCAACACATAGAACAGCGGAACCCATAAAGGTACAAGTCCAATAGAAAAGAGCATGATGACCGTCACGACCTGAAATACTTTATCAACAAAAGGATCGAACAGCTTTCCGAATTGCGTCATCATGTTGAAACGGCGTGCGATAAAACCGTCAAGAATATCCGTCACCCATATGCCGGCAAAAATAAACACGGTGATGAGGCGTTTTTCGGGCCAACACGAAATCAGGATCGCCAGAGGAACGACGGCCAATAACCTGATGATTGTCAACACATTCGGAATGTTTAATATAAATCGAACGCTTGTATCCGAACCGGCATGCGACTCTCTCGGAATGTCCAAAGTCTCACACGTATTGACTTGATCGCTCAATACCGTTGAGCTTGCCTCAGCGGTAGCTTTTTGATCGAGTTGAGATTCATGCAATGCCTTCATTCGGATATGCCACTTTCAAAAACAACATTTCGGTCGACAAGTGTTCCCTACGCGTTGAAAACACATCGACTGACTTCTTCCATAATATAACACGCGGATGTAAAATTTATATTAGACCGAAATTCTCGGCTCCAAATCTTTCCATGAGCAACATCGACGTCTCGTGTGTCCATTCCACACGTAAATCATCTTCCGCGGGGAGAAGAGAGCCGCTATCCTCCTCAAAAATCCTAACGGGAACATCACCGGAAAAATACTGAACGGCGGACCGAAAAGCGGAAAGCTCCGCCGAACTCGATCGCCTGCTCAACCTGAACACAATTTGCTTCGGCGCAAAACCATTGGCATCCACATCTTCCCGCATCTCCGACGGCTCGTTGACACGGGCATCAGAGCGATGATGCAGCGGGCGTTCACGTCTGTTCTGTAGATGCGCGTTACCGTTCCTGTCATTGGAACGACTGTTGCCGCGCCCCTTACCCCTGCTATGCCTTTCCGTAAATCCCGCCTTATTGAACTCTTCCGGCAATTCACGCATGTCGCTCGTCAGCGGCGAGATCACTTCAGCTAAGAGCTTTGGCTCTTCCTCGCGCAAATCGACCGTGCCGGCAACGATAAGAACACCGTGGTCATCGAGAAGATGGTGGTAGCTCTCATAAGTCTTCGGGAAAACGACCACTTCCCAAACACCTCCATCATCTTCCAATCCGACAAACGCCATCCGCTCATTCCTCTTCGTATACAAATCGCGCCGACTCGTCACCAACCCTGCCATGATCAGCCGGTCGCGATCGCGTATATCGAGAAGTCCGCGTTCACGACCCCCGTCGATGTCCTCAGCTTCATTGTCGTTGACATCATCTTGCCTCAGCTCATCGCTTGAGACGAGCGGAAGTACACGCAAGGCTGTCTGATATGAGCTGAGAGGATGTCCCGTCACGTACAGGCCAGTCATTTCCTTTTCCATGGCAAGACGCTCGAGCAAAGGAATTTCAGGAACATTCGGGTAATCCGGTTCGTCGGGACGAGCGAATGATTCATCCGTCGTGAGCTCAAAGAACGACACCTGCCCTTTCATGGTTTTTCTCTTCGCGCTTAGGACGCTATTGGTAAACGGCTCAATGACTGCGATCATCTTCGAACGTGTGATGCCGAAGGCGTCACAGGCGGAAGAACGCACAAGACTTTCGATCATCTTTTTGTTGACAGCTGTGTCGCACATTCGTCTCAGGAAATCGCCAAATGACTTAAAATCACCTTCTCTCTCTCTTTCCGATACAAGTGCCTCAATAGCGTCGCGACCGACATTCTTGATCGCGCCGAGTCCGAGCCGAATCGCATCGCCTTCAGGTGCGAAGCGCGCGACACTCTTGTTGATATCAGGCGGCAAAACGCGAATTCCCATCGCCTCCGCCGTACCGACGTATCGAGCCGCCTTTGCCAAATCGCCAAGATACGAATTTAAGATCGCCGCCATGAACTCGACGGGATAATAGTATTTGCACCACGCCGTATAGTAGGCGACGGCGGCGTACGGCGCGGCGTGCGCTTTGTTGAAGGCGTAACCTGCAAAAGCTCTGATATCCTCGAACAGTTTCTCGGCGACTCTGCGTGAAACTCCATTGGCAAGTGCGCCCGGCACCTCGGCGCCCTTCTCGTCGACACCGCCCTCAATAAAAAGTGTTCGCAGACTCTGAAGGAGCTTCTCGTCTTTCTTGCCCATCGCGCGGCGTACGTTATCCGCCTGTCCCATGGAAAAACCGGCAACCGATCGAACGGTGCGCATGACCTGCTCTTGGTAAACCATGACGCCGTAAGTCACTTCAAGGATAGGTTTCAACAACGGCGTATCGTATTTGATCTTACTCGGGTCGTGACGCGCCGCGACGTATCGCGGAATCTGATCCATAGGCCCCGGGCGGAATAGCGAGATGCCCGCAATGATATCCTCAAATGTCTCAGGTTTCAGATCGCGCATAAATTGCGTCATGCCGCTACTCTCCAGTTGGAAGATGGCGTCCGTTTCGCCGCGGCTGATCATCTCATATACGTTCGGGTCATCGAAAGTCATCGAATTGAAATCGATGACCGTCCCCGTCTTTTCCTGTACGAGGCGCGATGTCTCCTGCAATACGGTTAACGTGCGAAGTCCGAGAAAGTCGAATTTGAGAAGACCGACATCCTCGATGTCATCCTTCGTAAATTGAACGACGATCGATTCATCGTTGCGGGCAAGCGGTGCAATCGCGCACACGGGCTCTCCGGCAATGATTACGCCTGCCGCATGTGTCGATGCGTGGCGAGGCATACCCTCGAAACGCTTGGCGAGATCGATCACGCGCTTCGTCACGGGGTCTTCCTCGTAAAGCATCCTAAGTTCGGGATTTAAATCAAGCGCTCTATCAATCGTCATCTTCAGCTGATTCGGCACCATTTTCGCGATGCGATCGGTGTCGGCATAGGACAGATCAAGAGCGCGTCCGACATCGCGAATCACCGCGCGTGCAGCCAAAGTCCCGAACGTGATAACTTGGCAGACATGATCGGCTCCATATTTGTTCGTAACGTAGTCGATCACTTCGCCTCGACGCTCATAACAGAAATCGACATCGAAGTCGGGCATGCTGACGCGTTCTTTGTTGAGAAAGCGCTCAAAGAGAAGACCGTATTGGAGAGGGTCGATATCCGTGATGAAAAGCGTATAGGCGACAAGCGAAGCGGCACCCGAACCGCGGCCGGGACCGACCATGATGCCTTGCTCCCGCGCATATCGAATAAAGTCCCAGACGATCAGGTAGTAGTCGGTATACCCCATACCGTTGATCACTTCGAGTTCGTAATCAATGCGGGCAATATATTCATCTCGGTCTATCCCCGTCTTCCTCGCCGTCATGCGCCGATCAAGTCCCTCCAGACAAAGGCGTTGAAGCATGTCGACTGCCGTTTCTCCTTCGGGCGTTTCAAAATGCGGCAACGAGAGTGTTCCGAATTCAAGCTCGACTTGGCAACGTTTTGCGATCAATGCCGTATTTGTCAGCGCCTCCGGCGTCGATGCGAACATCTCCGCCATTTCCTCCGGCGAACGTACATACAGCGTGTCCGTTTCCATTTTCATCCGGTCTGGAGTATTCAGCGTTTTGCCCGTCTGCATACATAAAAGAACGTCGTGCGCAAAAGCGTCATCCTTATTCAGGTAGTGACAGTCGTTCGTGGCGACGAGCGGGATACCGGTCTCGCGACTGATCTTGATCAACTCCTGATTGACGATGGCCTGTTCAGGCAATCCGTTCGCCTGTATCTCAAGGAAATAGTTATCGGCGCCGAACAGATCGCGATGCTCCAGTGCGATTTCGACTGCTCTTTCGCGTTGCCCGTCAAGAATGAGACGAGGCACTTCACCCGAAAGACACGCGGATAACGCAATAAGACCGCCGTGGTGTTTTTCCAGCAGTTCTTTATCGATACGCGGACGGTAGTAGAACCCGTCGACGAAACCTGCCGATACGAGCCTGATGAGGTTGTGATAGCCTTCATTGTTCTCGGCAAGAAGAATGAGATGAGACGGATCGCGGTCGGCAGCCCCCTCCTTCTCCTTATGACTACGAGGCGCCACATACACCTCACAACCGATAATCGGATGGATACCGTTCGCCTTCATCGTTCTGTAGAAATCGAGAATCCCGTACATGGCGCCATGATCAGTGATCGCGCACGCGTCCATTCCCATTTCCTTCAGGCGACCCGGGAGTTCTTTGATGCGGATGGCACCGTCAAGGAGGCTATATTCGGTGTGAAGGTGTAGGTGCGTAAAGGACATAGGCGGCTATTCTTCCAGCAACACGTTGACGCGGTCCAGAACGATCTGCTCGTATTCCTTCTGACGCGCTTCCACATCATCGCGATCGTTGCCGTAGCAACCGAAGTAAACTTTAATTTTGGGCTCTGTCCCCGACGGCCGGACACACATAAAATCATGCCCGTCCAACTGGTACAGGAGAACATTGCTTTCGGGGAAATCAAGTGAATCTTTCTCTCCTGTAGCGAAATTCAGAACCTCGCCTCGCTTGAAATCAGAAAGCGTGCGAATGCCGAGCGCATCAAACGCTTCGAGGGGTTTCTCGCGAAGACCGTTCATGGCGCGGGCGATTTTCTCTTGCCCGACTTTGCCTTCTCGGAAGATCGAAATCGTATTCTCCGCGGCAAACCCGTACGTGCGATACATCTTTTCAACACGGTCCACAATCGTCTCGCCTTCTTCCGCCACGACAGCCGCGATCTCCGCAATCATGAGACAGCTGACAACGGCATCTTTATCGCGCACATCTTTTCCGATGAGATAGCCGAAACTCTCCTCATAGCCGAATTCGAACGAACCGCCGGCGACATCTCCGTGCTTATGAATCTCCCCCGCAATATGCCTAAATCCCGTCAAGGACAAGTGCAGACCTGTCCCGTAGCGTTCCGAGATAGCTTCCGTCAGCCTTGACGAAACGACAGTGGACACACAGAAAGAACCGTCGCTCAATTCGCCGCGCGCGTCTTTCGTGCCCAAAACATAATCCATCAGCAAAAGACCGATTTCGTTGCCGGTCAAGAGAACAAATGAATCGTCTTTTGTCCTGACGGCGACACCGACGCGGTCGGCGTCGGGATCCGTCGCAAGCACGAGAACGGCGCCCGTTCTCTTCGCCTGCGCAATGGCGAGTTCCAGTGTCTCTGCGAGCTCCGGGTTCGGAGTCGGCGTTGTCGGGAAGTTGCCGTCCGGCAATTCCTGCTCCGGAACGACTTGGACATTCGTAAAACCGTGCTTCTTTAAAATGCGACGAACAGGCTTGTTGCCTGTGCCGTTAAGCGGCGAATAAACAATCGGGAGATCGTGATGTTTGCGGACGAGATCTCCGTTCAGGGTCAATGACAATAACATCTCGTCATACATGTCATCGAGTTCCGCACCCATGAAATGAAACAAGGGAGAACGAGTCGCCTCTTCGAAAGAAAGCGTTTTCTGCAAAACGCCCGTAAGATTTGTCACGGTCGCCATCACCTCGGCAACGTGATCGGCATCTTCCGGTCCGAGTTGAGCGCCGTCTTCACCGTAAGCCTTGAAACCGTTATACATCTTCGGGTTGTGGCTCGCCGTCATCATGATGCCTCCGACGCATCGGTGTTGACGGATGGCGTAGGAAAGGATCGGCACTGGACGAAGCTCATCGGAAAAATAGACGCGCAGACCATTCGTAATGAAGACAGCCGCCGACAACTCGGCGAACTCTCGCGAACGATTGCGCGAATCGTATGAAATGGCGATTCCGCGCTCACACGCTTCTTCACCGAGCGACTTGAGATGAAGTGCAAAACCTTCCGCCGCACGTGCAACCGTATAAAGGTTCATACGGTTGGTACCGGCACCCATAATCCCGCGAAGCCCTGCCGTTCCGAACTGAAGATCTTGGTAAAATCGATCTTCAATTTCAACCGTATCGTCCGCAATCGCAACGAGCTCAGCCAGTGTCGCCGCATCGAGAGCGGGGTTTTCCAGCCAACTTTGGTAAACAGTTTGTGCACGTGAAATAGACATAGTGATCTCCCTGTAATTGAAGTAGTACTCTACCTTTCAGTCTATCACAGAGGAGGTATCGCCCGATACGAAAAATCAAGGGTATAAAAAATGTAAATGCCAATAAACAGGCAAAAGTTGACACTCTCAGAAAAGCATCGCAAATAAGCGATACTATTTTCCTACCATCGCTCCCTTAAGTACGATCAGCTGATCGCGCAGCAAGGCGGCGACTTCAAAGTCAAGACGCGAAGCCGCCGAACGCATCTCTTTTTCCACTTGCTTCGCGCGACTCTGGAGCTCATGATATGTCCACGTTGAGATTTCCTTTTCGAAGATTTCGATCTGCTCGATCGGATCGAGACCCTCATCGGCGACAATGTCAAATGTCGTGTCGATCAGGTCGTGAATCTCTTTTTTAATCGTTGTCGGAATAATGCCGTGTTTTTCGTTAAACGCATGTTGAATTTCGCGGCGACGATTCGTCTCGCTGATTGCCCTTTCCATCGAAGCCGTAATCTCGTTCGCGTACAAGATGACGCGACCGTTTACATTGCGTGCGGCACGACCGATGATCTGGACGAGCGATGTCGTCGAACGGAGAAAACCCATATTGTCGGCGTTGAGTATGGCGATCAACGACACTTCCGGCAGGTCAAGCCCCTCTCTCAACAGATTGATGCCGACAAGTACGTCAAATTCGCCCGTCCGCAATTTCCGCAGAATGGCCAACCTCTCAACTGTCGCGATATCCGAATGCAGATACTCGACGCGCAAGCCCTCATCCTTGAAATAGTCGGCGAGTACTTCGGCAAAATGTTTCGTCAGCGTTAATACAAGAGTTCGCTCACCATTTTCCGTCGTCTCGCGAATAGCAGCCAAGAGGTCTTCCATCTGATTCTCCTCAGGGCGCACATAGATAACGGGATCGAGCAGACCCGTCGGTCGAATGAGTTGCTCGACAATCTGTGTCGATTGCTCAAGTTCATAAGATGCGGGCGTCGCCGAGACGTAGAGCGTCTGCCCCGCCCTCTCCTTGAACTCATCGAATGTCAGCGGGCGGTTGTCGAAAGCCGACGGGAGACGGAAACCGTATTCAACGAGCGACTCCTTGCGCGAGCGGTCACCCTTGACCATCGCGCCGATTTGCGGAACGGTGACATGCGATTCATCTATAAAGAGAAGATAATCTTCCGGGAAGAAATCCATCAGCGTAAAGGGCGGCTGTCCTTCCGCTCTACCCGTCAGATGGCGAGAATAATTCTCGATACCCTTACAAAATCCCGTCTCGATCATCATGTCCATGTCGTAGCGCGTGCGCTGCTCGAGGCGATACGCTTCGATAAGCTTGCCTTCACCGCGCAAAACGTTAAGCCTTTCATCCAATTCCTTGTTGATGGCGAGTACGGCGCGTTTCATCTTCTCTGTCGTCGTCGCATAGTGGCTCGCAGGGAAAATCGCTACATAATTCCGCCCCGTAATCGTGCGTCCGCTCACCGAGTCAATCTCGCGAATCTCCTCAATCTCGTCGCCGAAGAAACTGACGCGCGTCACCTTGCTCTCCTCCGACGCGGGAAAAATGTCGAGCGTATCGCCGCGAACTCGGAACGTGCCGCGTTTCAGCTCGTAATCGTTTCGCACATACTGTATGCGCACGAGATCCTCGACGACCGACTCACGCGTCCTCACCATGCCGGGACGCAGACTGACCATCAGGCTCCTGTAATCATCGGGATCGCCGAGACCGTAGATACACGAGACGGACGCGACGACGATGACATCGCGGCGCTCCAGAAGAGACGATGTCGCTTTGTGCCGCAGTCGATCAATCTCGTCATTGATCAGGGCGTCCTTTTCGATATAGAGATCGCGTGAAGGAATATACGCTTCCGGCTGGTAATAGTCATAATAACTGACGAAGTACTCGACGGCATTGTCGGGAAATAAATTCATGAATTCTGCCGTCAGCTGGCCTGCGAGCGTCTTGTTGTGGGCGATGATGAGCGCCGGACGCTGCGTCCTCTCGATGACGCTCGCCATGGTGAATGTTTTACCGGAACCTGTCACTCCCAATAAGGTCTGACCTCGGTCTCCGCGTTCAATTCCGCGAACAAGCCGTTCGATCGCTTCCGGCTGGTCGCCTTTCGGCGTCATATCCGTGCGCATCTTGAAGACGCCGGGCAGTACATTGTCCTTCGAGTGCATCGTCATATATTTATCAGCCATGGCATGTTGACGTGTTAGATTTCGCCTGCATCAATACGAAGCGGCGGGAGAAATGATAACTCTTCAAGCTTCTTGCGCACGGAAGCGAAATCTTGCCAGAGAAGCGATTTTTTTCTTGGATCGCGGAGCACGTATGCCGGGTGGAACGTCGGCATCACGAAACAGTTGTTCGTCTCGATCCAAAGACCGCGCACTCTCGTGATGCCCTCATCCGAGCCGGTAAAATACTTGTAAGCCGTTCCGCCCATCAGAAGGTAGACCGTCGGTCTTACAAGCCGCAACTGCTCGCTCAGAAGTTTGCGACATTCCGCCGCCTCCTCCCTCGTCGGCACACGATTGCCGGGCGGTCGACATTTCACGATGTTGCAAATATGGTAGTCTTTTTCCTTAAGATCGAAACTCGACAACAAAAGATCGAGGAGTTGCCCGGAGCGCCCGACAAACGGTTTTCCCAAGCGATCCTCGTCAGCGCCGGGACCCTCGCCGAGGATCATCAGCGGAGCTTTTATGCCGCCGCGCCATACGACGACATTTTGTCGCGATTCGGCGAGTTCGCACGCACGACACGACAGGCATTTATCGACAAACTGATTCCATCTTGCTTGAATCGTCATAGACAAACTTATTCCCCCAATGGTTTCATCGTCGGGAACAACAGTACGTCGCGTATCGATGGCTGATCCGTCAAAAGCATCACGACACGGTCGATGCCGATGCCGAGACCGCCAGTCGGCGGCATCCCGACTTCGAGCGCCTCGATGAAATCGTAGTCCGGCAAGTTCGCCTCCTCGTCACCCGCCTCGCGTCTCCTCTTCTGATCATCGAATCGACGAGCTTGGTCAAAGGGATCGTTCAATTCGGAATAGGCGTTCCCGTGTTCCCGACCGTAGATAAAGATTTCGAAGCGTTCCGTCAGACGTCCATCCGTGCCTTGTTTAATTTTCGCCAAAGGCGACACTTCGATCGGATAATCGAGGATAAAAGTCGGCTGGATGAGATGCTGTTCCGCAAACTCCTCAAAGCACTCGCTCAGCGCTTCACCCCATGTCATCGTGGCGGGGACGTCTTCAAGTCCCCGTGCGCGGGCGGCTTCACGTGCCTCCTCGTCCGTCTCGATCAAGTCGAAATCAATGCCCACATACTCGCGGACAGCTTCGACCATCGTCATCCTGCGCCACGGAGGTGCGAGAGAGAGAGAGGTTCCTTGGTACTCGATCTCATAAGTCCCCTTAATCTCCAAACAGGCGCCGGAGATAAGCGCTTCCGTCAGCTCCATCATGGAGTGGTAATCGCCATACGCCTCGTAGAGTTCCAGCATCGTAAATTCAGGGTTGTGACGATTGCTCATTCCTTCGTTTCTAAAATTGCGACCGATCTCGTAAACGCGTTCCAATCCTCCGACAATGAGACGCTTAAGATAGAGCTCCGGCGCAATGCGTAAATACAAATCAAGATCGAGCGCGTTGTGGTGCGTCACGAAGGGGCGCGCCGCCGCGCCGCCGGGGATCGTATTGAGGAGCGGAGTCTCGACCTCAAGGTACTGCCTGCGCTCGAGTTCTTCACGCATGAAGCTGATGATCCTGCTCCGTTTGATGAACGTTTCGCGTACTTCGGGATTTACGATCAAGTCGAGATGGCGCTTTCTGTAACGTGTATCGGTATCGCGCAATCCGTGGAATTTCTCCGGCAACGGCCGCAACGATTTGGCGAGTAATTTCCATTCCATGTTGCGAACGGAAATCTCACCCATCTTCGTCCGAAACACCTCTCCCGTCACTTCGACGAGGTCTCCGATATCGAGGTTCTGCCACGCCGCGTATGAATCGTCTCCGAGATTGTTCAATCGACTGAAAATCTGAATCGTACCCGATTTGTCAAGCAAATCGGCAAAAGAGACTTTACCCATGCCGCGTCTGGCAAGAAGACGTCCCGCAACCGAGATCGTCTGATTTTCCAAACGCTCAAAATCAGCGACGATATCGGCGGCGTGATGTGTCTGCCGTGCTGTCGTAATCTGATAAGGATCTTGACCGTATTCCCTCAATACTCGCAGTTTTTCAATCCGAAAACCCATCTGTTCCGGGACAGATTCAGTTCGCTCAACCGGGTGCTCCTGCTCAGTCATGTATCTCATCCTTTTGGTCTTGATATTTTCATGATGGTATAGCTAAAAATGCCAGCCGGCGTCGTCACCTCGACAGTGTCGCCCTTGCGTTTACCGAGAATCGCCTGACCGACAGGCGAATCACTGCAAAGTTTACCGATGAAAATATCTTCTTCTTTTGCCGAGACGATCATGTATTCCACTTCTTCACCCGTGTTGTCGTGGCGCAACAGAACCTTACCGCCGAGCGTCACGCGCGTGCGGCTGATATCCTTTTCATCGATGATCTTCGCATTTTTGAGAATCCGTTCGATCTCCATGATACGGAACTCATTGTCCGCATATGCTTTTTTCGCGTCGTCAAACTCGGAGTTCTCCGTCACGTCTCCATGTGAACGTGCTTCCTTCAATCTCTCCGCGATTTCCGCCGCGACACGCGTCTTGCGATCTTCCAGCTCCTCTCGGTACTCGAGGACTTTGCCATATGTCATTTCATAGACTATTTCTGCCATACTACCTGCTTCCTTTAACGATTATTTATTTATATCCGAGAACTTATCAGTTCTCCATTTGACTTTCTTTACGGATGACGTTGTGAGCGCCACCCTCCACGATGCTCGTCGGCGAGACGACGACAAAGCGCGACTTGTCCCGGAATTCCTTGAGATCGATGGAACCGCAAGCACACATCGTGGCACGAATCTTTGCCAGCGTCATGTCAACGTTGTCCGCCAGTTTGCCGGCGTACGGCACATAAGAATCGACGCCTTCCTCGAAGTGCATGTGCCCCGTGCCGCCATCATCGTATCGCTGCCAGTTGCGCGCTCGGTTCGAGCCTTCACCCCAATATTCTTTGACGTAGCTTCCCTTCAACAACACGCGCCGCGTCGGGCTTTCGTCAAACCGGGCAAAATACCGCCCGAGCATGAGAAAATCGGCTCCCATCGCAAGGGCCAGCGCCATATGGTAGTCGTGAACGATGCCGCCGTCGGAGCAGATAGGAATGTAAACTCCCGTCTCCTCAAACCAGCGATCCCGCGCTTCCGCCACAGCGATCAACGCCGACGCCTGACCGCGACCGATTCCCTTTTGCTCTCTCGTGATACAGATTGAGCCGCCGCCGATTCCCACTTTAATAAACGAAGCTCCGGCCTCCGCGAGGAAACGAAAACCCTCTTCATCGACGACGTTCCCTGCACCGAGAACCAGATCGTCGCCATATTCCGACCGGACAAAATCAATCGTGTCTTTTTGCCAATCGGAAAAGCCGTCGGATGAATCGACGCAGAGGATGTCGCATCCGGCATCGATGAGCGCGGGCACTCTTTCCTTGTAATCACGCGTGTTGATACCGGCACCGACGAGGAGACGCTTATGTTCATCGAGCATCTCGTACGGATTTTGCTTGTGTTGATCGTAGTCTTTTCTGAAAACGAGCGATACTAGACGACCCTCCTCATCGAGAATCGGGAGCTGATTAAGCTTGTGATCCCAGATAATATCGTTGGCCTCGCTGAGCGTAATACCCTCGCGACCAAAAACGATGTCCTTGATCGGCGTCATAAAATCGCGCACCGGCGTCTCGGGATCGGAGCGCGATACGCGGTAATCGCGATTCGTGACAATGCCGAGCAGTTTACCAGATGACGTCCCGTCATCGGTGATCGGAACGGTTGAGTGACCTGTACGTTCCTTCAGACGAATGATATCCGCCAGCTTATCGTCCGGTTTCAGATTGCTGTCGCTCGGTACGAATCCTGCCTTGAATTTCTTTACTTTGACAACCATGTCGCATTGTCTATCAATAGGCTGCGATCCGTAGATAAATGCCAATCCTCCCTGTCGAGCGAGCGCGATCGCCATGCGATCGTCGGAAACGGCCTGCATAATTGCCGAGACAAGCGGAATATTCAGCGATACCGGGCATTCTTCCTCCGCCGGACGATACCGGGTCAAGGGCGTCGTTAGAACGACATTGTCCGGAGTACAGTCGCGCGTCGTCAAATTCGGCACCAATAAAAACTCGCTGAACGTCCTGGAAACGCCGGGAATCATGTTACCCATGAGATACCTCCTTCGAGCGCTTTCGCTCAATCGCCTTTTCTAAAAAGGCGAGAAACAAAGGATGTGGACGCGTCGGGCGCGATTTAAATTGAGGGTTGGAAATGACACCGATGAAAAAGGGATGATGCGGCCACTCAAATGCGTAAACCCAATGACCGTCGGAAGACATACCGGAGAACCGCAACCCCGTCGCGGCGAGCGCCTCAGAATAGGCGGGGTTGAACTCGCGGCGATGGTGATGTCGTTCCGATACTTCACCCGTTCCGTAGATGTCGCGGAGCGTCGACCCTTCCTCCAGCACCATCGTATACGCTCCTCTACGCATCGGACGATCACTGATCGGTATCTTGTCAAGATTTTTCTTTAACTCCTCCGTCAAATTGGCATAGTAGAAAATATCTTGGCAGTCATCGAGTTCCGCCTCATCGGTATGCGCCTTCGACAGCCCGGCCACATGACGCGCGATGTCGACCATAGCCATCTGCATGCCGAGTCCAATGCCGAGGAAGGGGATCACCAGCTCACGCGCACTTCGAGAGGCGGCGATCATGCCCTCCATACCGCGCGCTCCAAAGCCGCTGGGAACGATCACAGCATCGACTCCCGCCAAGCGTTTGTCGATCTCATCGTCAGAGATAGCCTCAAGCTCCTCACTCGAGATCCACTCAATCTCGGGCAATAAGCCGAGCGCAATACCTGCGTGATCGAGCGCCTCGACGATACTATAATAGGCGTCCTGGAGCTCCGTGTATTTTCCGACGAGCGCCACGGTCAATCCCTCGCGGTCGGCGCGTGTCTTTTCGACCAACTGCTCCCAGTCCTCAAGATTGGGGGCGGGAGTATCGAGGCAAAGTCGTTCGCAAACGATGCGAGCGAGTCCTTCCTTCTCTAATATCAGCGGGAGCTCATAGATCGATTCGCAATCGATGTTTTGAATGACGGAATCGGTACGGACATTGCAGTACAATGCTAATTTTTCTCGAATACCCTGATCGAGAGGGAGTTCCGTACGACAAACGAGAATATCGGGTTGAATGCCGAACGAGAGCAACTTCTGGACACTATGCTGCGTCGGCTTCGTCTTCAGTTCACCCGGTTTATTCAAAAAAGGCAACAGCGTGACGTGGATGAAAAGACAATTCTCACGTCCGACCTCATAACTGACTTGGCGTATCGCCTCAATAAAAGGCTGCCCCTCCATGTCGCCGATCGTACCGCCGATTTCAGAAATGACGACGTCGACTTCTCCGCCCTCGGAGACCAAGTAGATGTGATCCTTGATTTCGTTGATAATGTGCGGGACGACCTGTACCGTGCCGCCATCATAACCTCCCGAACGTTCGCGATTGATCACGTTAAGATACACGCGACCCGACGTGATATCGCTTTCGGATGTCAAATTTACATCGGTGAATCTCTCGTAATGACCGATATCGAGGTCTGTCTCCGCCCCGTCCTCCGTCATGAAAATTTCACCGTGTTGTGTAGGATTCATGAGTGCCGGGTCGACATTGATATACGGATCGAATTTCTGAATGCGGACGTTCAATCCCCTCGCGATCAGCAGTCGACCGAGCGCTGCCGCCGTGAGCCCCTTTCCTAAACCCGATACAACACCGCCTGTCACAAAGATATACTTCGTCGCCATCTTCTCGTTCCTTCTCATTCCTGATTACATCTTAGTCGAGCCATCATGTCCCACGCCGTACAATATATCGCTAAAACGCCAAAAACAACCGTATCACACGACCAAACAGTGACCAATCACTTGATGTCACGAAACACCTTCTCGCCGCGATTCGAATGCGAACAAAAACGATGTCGGCATCTGACCTTTACAAACTATAACACGATCGTGCCTCTTTCACACGTTATTTGGCCATCAAATGCAAGTTGCACTGCCAGTATTTTTGTATAGCTAGGACATCATGCTTCGCGTCCCATAACAAAGAGGGGCGATCATACGATCGCCCCCACGAAAACAAATGATAACACGTTTGTTTTATTTACCTGCTGTGATCATTCCTAACTCTCTTCTG
>JAAZKT010000116.1 GCA_012799695.1 Clostridiaceae bacterium | reverse complement strand
TTACAGAAGATCCTGCGAGATCTTTTTATCTTCTTTTTTCCCATGCGATTTTTCGCAAAAAGACGGCAGATATTGGTTGCGACAGCGTAATAAAATTCTAACAGCTGATTCGTTCAGTGGACCCTATATAGGAAAGCCGCTCCGTGCAACAGGTTTCGCGTAGCAACTATGATGTGATCGGTTTTCTGATACTGTATGATTATGATGCAAGGAGATGAACCATGACAAAGAAACGAAATAAAGCCCTATTAATGACCGCTAAAGAGTTCATTGAAAAAGTGCAATCACTTTTGTCAGACGATGGCGCTTCTCAAGGTGTTTCCTTAAAGGAAAGCGTCGAGTTAGCTTTGAAGAACCCACTGCCAAACTTCTGGAATATTATTGAATACGGTGAGGGGAATCCCGGTAAATACGGTAGAAGTGCCCACGAAACGAGATATTCGCGTATGTTGCGATGGCTCCTCGATCCGAAGGAAAACCATAATTGCGGGAACTATCTCGCGCGAAAATTGTTTGAGATAAAAAGCGAACGTTTACCGGAGGAAGAGAAAATACTTGCCCGCGACTTAGATAGATTCTTCCCCGAAGGAGAAAAAGGTTGGATACCTGTCGCAGTTGAACCGGAGTGGGAAAGGTTTGATGTGTCGTACAAAGATTCGGATCACAAGCTTTTTATCGGAATTGAGGTCAAGCAATATGCATCCGAACAACTCACAGGGGATGGTGACGCTAAAAAATCACAGCTCACAAGGTATAATGACTCTTTCGAGAAATGGAAAAAAGATCATTGTGGCGGGGAAGATCCACAAAAGGTTCTGATTTTCCTTACTCCATTGAAAGTAGAGCCAACTGACAAAGAATGGATTGCCATGTCGTACGAGGAACTCATCGAGATTCTGCGCCCCATGGTTTCCATAAATCCGGAGCTCAATTTCGTCAAGATTTTACTGGATTTTATCCACGATCTTGAGCGTGTCATTGTGCAAAAACGCTACGATGAGAACAAAGATGCGCTTCGTGCAATAGTTAATGACGAGCATTTTCTCAATGCGCTTATTTTTTATTCCTCTGCTATAGAACCTGAAGAAGCAAAAGAGAGCGGCGCAAGCAAAAAGCAAAAAGAGCAAGACAAAAACGAACTGACAAAAGAGCAGGACAAAAAAGAACTGGCACGGGAAGAGTTCTATAAAGAGATCCGCGTAGGCAACTATGATGAACAGAGGATCATCACGGCGATGGAGATCATGTTCAACTCACGCACCATTCAGGACCATACTCCTTCGGACGCTGTGCAGCGAGTCATACGTCGCCTTTTTCAAGTGCTAACGGACAGTGAAACGCCTCCAACGATCAGGGAATCAAATCTCACAAAAGAACTTTCCCAGAATCTTCGAGACAGTACAATTTTCAGGAGTGTTAAGTTAACGCGGGGGAAGGGGCAAGGCATCCATTTCTATACAGACTACAAGGACTATAACGCCTATATATCAGGCGGGAACAAAAAGGGCGAGGCGCGAATTCCAATTCCTAATGATCAATTCATTATGCGTATTCCTAAGGATGCTCCAAAAGGTACTCCACTGAAACGATTTGAGTCGGGAATTCGTAACGGAAAGTATGATGCCAAGGAACTTAATAAAAACGAGGAGTCGCTGAATCAGTTTATTAAGGAGGTCATCCAAGGACTTAAGAAAATCTCAGATGATTTCCAGCGAGAAGTTGCTGACGAGAACAATGAGGAATTCAGGAAAGCCCTCGCAGAAATTAAGATTGACTAGGAGTAGTTTACTTGTAATGCAAAATCCGAACTCTCTACCCGTTCGAGGCAAAGAAGTTCGGATTATGTGTGGAGCCTTTTGCCGGAATCGAACCGGCGACCTCATCCTTACCATGGATGCGCTCTGCCTACTGAGCTAAAAAGGCGTGTTACGATCGCTTGTCAATCATACAGAGTAATCATCCTTTTGTCAAAACGTCAAAAATTGGTTTGTTGACCGGTTTGTTGACTTGTCAAACGTAAGCTTGTCAAACGTACAGTCCAAAAAATCGATATTAACTGAAAAACTGAACACTGATTTTGGCGCAGAGTCCAGAAATTCGATATTAACTGCAAAATTGCACACGGGCATCGGCACAGAGATTGCACACACTGACGTCGGGAGCAAAATCCGATTTTTCGATATTAATTGAAAAATTCCCTACTGTGTCAAGTGCGAAAGCCTTTTGTGCCAGTGCTTTGCGGAAGCGGGTGGTTTGTTGTTCCAAAGGAACGAGCCGGAGATTATGGATAAACAGCACTCCAGATGGCA
>JAAZKT010000003.1 GCA_012799695.1 Clostridiaceae bacterium | reverse complement strand
TTGGACTGCAGAAGTCCGACGCCGAAGGCGTCGCTCTCCCTGCCAACTGGCATCCCGGCAGGGACGTTATTGTACCTCCGCCGCCCACGACGGACGCCATCAAGAAGCGCATTGAAGAAGTCAAAGGTAAGGAAGAGTACACCCAACTCGACTGGTATCTGACCTTCAAGAAAGATCAGTAAGACAAACTATAACCTCAACTTAGGTAAAGAAAGTCCCGCGACGCAATGCAATCAACGTCGCGGGATTTTTGTCCTATTTTAGTAATCGATAACCCGGTCTTCTATAAGCTCCCAGTTCCCGAACTGATTGGCATCACCGTTAATCTTGTAGATTAGCAGTCGACTAGGAGAATCGGTTGTCTTGATAAGACGATGATAGAGGTATCTCACATCGTCCGAATCCTCCGAAACTTCGAAATAAGTCTTGCCTAGCTCCTCATGCGGGATGCCGGCTTCACTATAAATAAATGGGCGAAAATGGTCCGTCGAAACAGGAGCGCTGTTTAGCGCTAAAGGCGTACCCGCCTTTCCGGAAGGTTTGACGAAAAGTGCGGTGACGATAGCGTGTTCGAGAGGTTTTGTATCATTTTTTCTAGCGCCATGATCTCCGAGAATGATAATGGTGGAGTTCTCGTACATTCCCAATTGTTTTAATTGATCGAGATATTCGTAAACGATATGAAAACACCCCTTAGTTTGAATGATTGCGCTGGAAGTACCGGGTGCGGCAGGTTCAGCTTTCTCATTCATGACGTATGGGGTATGCGATCCGTGCAGGTGGATATAGGCAAATTTCATCTCATGGTCCCCAATGCTGATTCTGTTTCTTTTTAACTGTTCATAGTATTGGAGATCGTCCGTAAGATAAGGCGGATATTCCTCGATCGATTCAAGCTGAACAAGTCGACCAAATCGATCAGTCGATGTCCAGCAAAACGGCTTGGCGAAAAGCGGACCATAACGGAATGCTGAGAGTCGCACAAATTGCATTAATGCGTCACGAGTGCGAATACGAATCTCATTCTCGACAACATTGTCGGCGATATGTTCCAAATCCGAAGCATCCCTAAACGTATACCCCGGCTCCATATAAAAGTAACTGGCATACTGTTGACTGCGAAGCTTTGGGATGAATGTCGATTCCGTCCAAGTTTTTTTGAGATATTCCCTCTGTGGCCGATCAAACAAGTGAAGTTCGCCGGTAAACATATTGGCGACAGATGGGAATGTTTGCGAATACAGCGACATGTTATTTGTAAACTGCGTAAACCCGTCAAGACGATCAAAAAAATTGGGATCTCCTTTCCTTATCGTTCGAATATAAGTATTATCGAGACGATCAATTGTGAATATGATGATGTTCTTCTCTTTCGCAATCTCGTTAATCCCTTTCATCGAAAGATAACGATTTGACGGCTTCGGCGTCAGTAATTCCGAACTATAAATAGCAAACATCGACACGATCTGCACGATTACTAATAGACACGAAACAGTTTTAATAGTAACTGACCAAACCTTTTTTTTAAGGGCTTTTAGCAAAAAAGGAATCGACACGATGGCGAACCATATGAGCGTATTGCCGAGAAAAGAGCGAGCTTGTGTACTCCAGTCAATTTGATCGCCTGTTAGTATTCCAAGACCTCTATTGAGGAAGTTGCCCTGAATATAACCCGCCAGCAAGATGCCAAAGACGAGAGAAATGAGCGCCGTAAACAGTCTGCCTCGAAACAATACGAGGACAATAGTCAAAAGAATTGCAACGGACGCACCGAGAAGCAGTACATACGGGAAAAGTAGATTGAGGGGAAAATTGAAAGATTCGATATTCAGCATATAGAGTTCGTAGATACCGAACACGATAAAAGTGAAAGCGAAAGCGATGCTGACGCAGATCGCACTAAAAAACCGCCGTCTAAACGAAAGATCTTCAGTAATCGCTGACCGCTCTGCTACGGACGTACGTGATGATTTACCGTCTTTGTCTCTTCTCTTGGAGAAGAGTCTGATAAAGAACTCTGAAAAACGGACGTAGAGTTCTACGATCGATAGACGTACACGCGTGAAGAACACACCGATCGTCACTCCGAGGGTTATGATGAGAGCCGTCACAATTTGAATGATGTACGTCGTCGTCGCGGGATCGATATAGGCGTGGACAGGCGTCGAAAAACAGATATTAGCCAACACAAATGAAAGGAGCGCGATTTTGAACTTACGGGTCATCACTAGTCTCCCCTTTCATTGCGTGCTCGAGCTCTTCAAGGACATCCATCATGAGCTCACCCTTCGTCATCTGGATGGACTTCTCGAGCAAGAGCGGTTCGCTGAGAATCCTCTCCATCTCATCGTCGCGTCCCTCATCTAGAATACGCGTCCACCGCGACGCGAAATCATCGCATGACCTCGCATGCGTTTCGCTCGTCCGACCCGCAAGCGTATCAATGATGTACTGCCCGCCGCCCCGCGCGCCGTCGCCGACATCAAAAATGTTCTCTCGCACAACTTCAGCGATGTGCTCCTTATATTGTTCGGCGGCACCGAGAAGCGTACGAACGACATCGGGAAGCGTGTCGAGATCTTCTACGTCGACCGAAATGCCGATTTCATCTCGCAATGAAATATCGAGCGGCACGAGCGGAATCTTCTCGTAATTCGGATTGACGACTTTCATTGGCGTATTAATAAACAAAGACGGTTTCTTTGTCGCATAAGAGAATTCGTTGGCGATGGACGACCAATCAGTGATCACAAGATCGGCAGAATAGACCGTCTCACTCGAAGCGAATGATGTCTGAATCTCAAAGAGCTCACCCACATCATCCTTGTATCGCTCTTCAATCGCCCTCATTTTCCCCGGGAATCGCTTGATGAACTCTGGGTGAGGCCGTACGACGATGCGGTAACCCGCCCCGAGAAGCGGACGAAGCGTCTCATCCAGACAGTATTCGAGGATGTTGTCCTGCTGCCATGAAGGCGCGATCAGGATGACTTTGGGATCATTGACAGCATTACCGATCGCTTCAGCTCCCTGTATCATCGTGTCCAACAAGGGAAAACCTGTTCTAACGAGCGTCTTGGGAGGCAGTCCGTAAACGCGCTCCATCTCGCGCACTTCACGGATATGATTGGGACCATAGCAGAAAATCGTATCGAAATAGTCGAGCGCGTTTTCCTGAAGCATCAAGTGAAGGCTCGTCATGCCATGATCGGTATAAATATATTCGACATCTTTCCTCACAAGCGATCGCTTGATGTGGTACTTCTCCAGGTCGGGCATCGTCATAACAACGATGTCGGCATCCATCAACATCATCACACGAATCAGCGCAATCGGTCCGACATAGTAAGCCCGTATGCGCGGATGATTCATCGAGAATATGCGGTCGTGAATATCACTTGTGATGTAGTGGATCATGAAATCGGAATTCTCAAGAATGTAGCGAATGTATCCTTCGAAATATTTGAAAAAACCGCTACTCTCCGAATAGAAAACGAGCCGCTTGTCTTTTGTCGAATTGAAACGCTTGACATCCCGACGCTGACGGCGGCGTTTTTCTCTATTCACTACTCTTTGCGCACGTCTCTCTTCTTTACTCAGTTTCGGTGCCTCTTGAAGCGCCATTTCTTCAGCGTATTCACCAGGATTGTATATCACGTTACAGAGCTTGAGAACCGGGATTGATAGGAGATTGCCCGTGATCCAGTACAGACCGACTCCGCAAGGAAGTATAGCGGCGAAGAAGGAGGAAAAGGCGACCAAGATGATCGTTGTAATCCATCGGCTGACAGCTCCCTGCGTACGCTGCAAAACATTATGTTTGTTTTGATATAGAGCCAGCACAAGGGCGCTTATACCGGAGAGAATGGGGTACAGAACTGTAACTGAAGTGATCGTCGGAACTTCCGCCATGCTTTGACCAAAAAAGCCGAGATCCATCGCGAGAATTTCATTAACACCGAGCATGCCGCTAAAGTGCGATTGATTTGCTTGCACAGCCTCCAGAACTTTCAGCTCCGCACTCGTACCGAGTCCGGCAACGGTTGTGCCGCTCAGCGCGGCTGTTCTCTCGAGAAGCGGGGCGATCACCGATGAATCAAGCATCAACAAGTGTTGCAGTGGATGATAGATGACATGGATCAGACCAAGAACGATCGGAATCTGGACAAGCAACGGGAGCATTCCCTTCCATGAGCTGTATCGCTCGCGTCGATATAACTCTCTTTGTTTCGATGCAAGCTCCGAGCTATTGCCTGCATAACGTTGCCTGATCTCGTTCAGAAGCGGGCGAATGCGCACCATAACGATCGAATTTTTTTGCGATACGAGCGAAAGCGGAAACATGATCACTTTCGTGATGAGGGTAAAGAGGATAATGGAGAGTCCATAGTTTCCAACGAGGCGGTAGCAGACATACATGATCCCCCCGAGCGGGATACCGAAGAGTGTATTGATCATCTGCATCATTGTTGCCGTTTCCGTCTGAACTAATCTAAGAACGAAACACTATTCAAAAGCGTAAAAATATGCGGAGTAATCTTTCGCAAAACGATATTGGCCCGGTGCGTACTCGCCCAACACATCACCGTTATTAAGCTTGAATTCCGCCCAATTGCTCCACACCAAACCGGCTATGGCGATGTAAGCATAGATCTTTTTCTTCTGAAGCCTGTCTTCTACGCCGTTCTGATAGAAACGAATCAAACAGTCGACAAGCTCCTTGTCCAACAAGGAATACACGGCGAACATCGCGACATCGATATCCTTATCCTGCATAGCGGCATATTCCCAATCGATGAGGCGGACTTCTCCGTCTGGCATAAATATGAAGTTGTCGGAAACGGGATCAATATGCGCGAGAATCACGTGTCGCGGTTGCTCCTGAGTCCACTCATACAGGTCGCGAATCGTCTCTTTCGTCTGCGCGTAATCGTCGTATCGCGACGGCATATCGCCGCGAAGAGACTCATAATATTCGAGTCGTTCCCAAGGATCGAAGATGTGATCGATACGGAGATTCAACGCATGAAAGTCCCTCAGGACTCTCATGCATTCACTCAAGTCTGACTTAGAGTGCGGATCACA
>JAAZKT010000124.1 GCA_012799695.1 Clostridiaceae bacterium | reverse complement strand
CATACGCGCTGAGTGCCGCCAAATAATTACCGGGCGCACCGCCCGGGTGCGCCTTCATCGTCGGATAGTTATCTTGATCAAGCGCCTGCATCGTGAAGTCTATGAGCAATTCTCCGAATGCGACGACTCTTGGCATGAGACCGCCTTTGGAGCAGTTTTTGCCATTCTAGCACTTATTCCCACTCCTTAACTTATCAAAGTTCTACAGGTGAAAAAGCTTGATATTTCAGCCTTTAAAGCAGTTCATATCCGTTCTGTTTGCTGTATTCTGGCTCATTTTTAGATTTTTACCCGTTCCAGTCCCAGTCCCGGGTCAATTTATTGATAATAGATAATAATTATTTCGTATTTATATTTAGAAATCTATATCTTCCTCGTCATTCTCCTTGTCATCAAAATATATGTCATCATATTTATCTCTAACTTCATCATATTGTGGGTCAACCATTAAACTCTGCACACTCTCATAAGATTGGCGATACATCTCAAATCCTTGTGCTAGTTCGTTCTCATAGCCAATTTTTGCATGTAATAGAAATTGATAAGAAAGGGGAATATTAGCAATCAACGCTTCACCTTTCGCAAGCTCTCTTGCCAGAGCAAAGCATAAGCTTGGAAAATACTGTAGTTCATCCGCGTAATAAAGATCATCAAGCAATTGCCAATCAGACCCCATAATATATGTCACTGCTAAACTATAGTAATAGATTGAAAGTTCTTTGTCCTCCAATCCCCATGTGTCCCTGCTATAGATATCACCTAGTTTATAGGCTGCATCTGGATTTCCCTTTTCAGACGCAATTTTAAAATACGCAATCGCTAATGCCGTATTTTGAGGAATATCGCGTCCATATAAATAACAATACCCTAAGTTTGAAATAGAGACTGAGTTCCCCATCACTGCGCCTAAGCGATAGTATTCTACAGCTTGGGAATAGAGTTGATTCCCATATAACTTGGCACCTTTTGCATTTATATAGTCATCATCCTTACGTTCAATAGCTACTTTGTCCGCTTGAGTAAGTGAAAATTTAATTTCATCCATCACACAAATCCTCCATTAATTTAAATTTCTATGTTTTTCATTATACCTTTCAAGGATATTCAACAGCCTTATTCCGAAAAAATAAATTCCTTATCTCAAAAAATATGCCTGTTTTCTACAAATATGTTGCCTTTACAGCTTCCATAACAGCATCCCAAGAAATGTTCTGCGCATACTCATAATGAGATTGGTAAGAAAGCCATCGTTTTCTCATATCATCGCTGTTTTCTATTTCATTCAGGGAAAGTTCTGCATGGCTTAAAAGCTCCGTGCTTCCTCGTATTTGTGCTGTTGCCTCAAGTGCATCTTGAAGAAGCGGTTTTGAAATTTCCGATTCATAGAGCTTTTTCAAAATATAAATATCATAAAAATCACGCATACGAGTGTTTGTCAAATGTCTTCGCACAATAGTTTCCAATTTCTCAGCTAAAACAGTTTCAAGATTGTATGAAAGCAACTGAATATATCTATCTTCAAACATCAATTTATAAGAATATTGGATGGCGCCGGGAGTTATAACCTCACCCGTTGATATGTCGATTTTAAGAGGCGTTTTTGTTCCATCGAATAAGGCTTGCATACTGACTCGTATGCCCGGATATTCAGCCTCATCCATAATAGAATTGATACTTTTAACCTGAAAAAGAACGCCGTCCTCAAGAGGAATCTTAATCAAATTCTGTATCATCTGTTCTACACTCGATATGTTAACATCAACACCCTTAATTGTTGTGTCAACATCTATCGTACTGCGGAAATCTAAGCCCACTAAAGAAGCAATTAGCACGCCGCCCTTTAATATAAAATTCTTTTTGTACTCAGAAAGAGAAATACGTTCTAAAAGTCGTTCCATCATATATGTTCGCATCAAAATTTGTGCATTGGCAAATTTTCCCTTAGCAAGATTACGGATTTTATCTTTTAATTGTCTTGATGTTTTAATCATTTAAAGAAGCACCTCCAAATAAGGTTTGAGTATTGCACTTACATTCAAAGCATCCGCATATTGCATCAAAGATCTAAGATTCTTATCTTTTCGTTTTACATAAGACTTTAAAGCATCTTGAAAGACCTGGATTTCCACACCATTTCTGCTACGTAAAACATCACATAATGTTCTCTCTATGTCATAGACCGGAACTGTATGGCCAAACGGAGTTTTTATTTTACTTTTACCAAGCATATGCAATTCTTTTCTTATGGTATAAACCTTAATACCGTCTTCCTTTAAACGATGTGGATTATAGCCTGTTCTCACCGTTACAGAATAATAAGACGGTTCGCGATCAGTCATATCATGCAAAAACAAAGCCGTTTCATGAGAAAAGATTGCCTGTGCCGATCTGAGATGAATTAGATACATCGAATCAGGCCAAACATCAGCTGAAACATAAATGCCTTGTCCGACCCTTTCCAATCCGTTTTTTTCAGCAAACTTGTAAAATTCATATTTGCTGATACCCTGATCCAGGACTTCTTTTAGCGGAAGCCAGCCATCGTTTTCTTGTAAAAGTTGTTTTAGAACATACTCAGTACCCATAATAATTTCCTTTCGTGCTAATATCATATCTTAAATTAGCACAAAAGTAAATTTATGTTGTTATAATTTATCTGAAACTACTGATAAAAATCCTCGTCATTTTCAAGTTGCATGCTCTTTGGGTTCTTATCCATTTGCATGTTTGCCATGCTTGTCACTTCCCGTATCAGTCATTCTATTCCTTGTTGGCCAACATTGGGGGTTCAGTTCAGGAGGTGGTCTTAGGTGGTCGTGATTTCCACTATCCGAGATTCGTTGCCAGAGTGTTGCCACTCAACTGGCGAGCAGGAGATCATTAATCTTATGAATGATAGCGTTGCGGATCTGGATCAAGGCGGAAGAATTCTTATTCAATTCGGTGTAAAATTCAGCCTTTTCCGTATCTCCTTTAATGGTTCCCTCAAATAAACCATCCATAATGCGGGACAAAAGGCGCTCTTTCACCGCCGCCTCGTATGCGCTGATACTGCTGTTCTGCACGTTCGACTGCAAATCCTTGTCATTGCTCAAATCTGTAATGATGCTACCAATCTCTTCGTCTGCATGCGCGTAGCGGAGATTGAATTTCTCGATGATCTCATCAATTAGAGACATGACCCTGTCCGCGGGAGCAACATCTGTTGCGATTCCGTCAAACGCCTGATCTTCCACATAGAGCGCGAGCGAGAATTCTTCCTGAGACAGCTTCGTTGAGTACTCCACGAGTTCGACGAGCTCGGAGGCATCAATATCAGGTGTGACCTCTCGCTCGTATAGCACATTGAATAGAACATCGAAGACAATAGCCAGCTGTTCCATTTCGGGATTCCACACATTGTAGACTGTGGAGATGTAATAAAACAGCTTTCCGAACTTCTTGAGTTCCAGAGCAAACAGTTTTCTTCTGTTTTCTTCAAGGGAACGATAGTTTCGGGAAATAGCGGCGAGCATCGACGTCAACTCTCCGCTGTTTTCTTCATCAGACGAGATTAGCTTGTAGATTTTTTGCGCATCCGGAAGCGTCACGACGCAGTAATCCAGAATGAGGTCCCGCTTTGTAAAGAGGATATTGGGATCGGTTTCGTTCTCGGTTGGCAGATATAGTTCACCACCGTAATATTCCGAAAAGAACCCCTTTATTATCTCAGGATCATTAACAAAATCCATTACGAAGGTGCGCTTATTCTTGGCCGGGCGGTTCACACGGGAGATGGTCTGCACAGCCTTAACACTACTGTTAAGTTTCTTTTCAATATACATGATGCAGAGCGCGTTTTCGTCAAAGCCTGACTGCAGCTTGTCTGCGACAATAATAATGCGGCAATCATCGTTATTCCGAATGATCGACTTGAGATCGTATGGGACACCGCGCTCGAGGTAATCCCGGTTCATCTGCTCTTCGGTGAACTTTACACCGTCAAGCTCGATCGTCCCTGTGAAGGCGACGCAGGATCGGAAGCCGCAACCGTGCTTCTTCAGGTACTCGTCCACTGCAAGTTTATAGCAGACTGCATGTTTGCGGGATGGTGTAATGATCATGGCTTTTGCTCGACCTTCGAGCCAGTTCAGTCTGCGATCTACGAAATCGCTCATCATGATCTCTGTCTTCGTCCGGATCACTTCATCGGAGGTCGTCACGTAGTTCAATATCGCCACTTGTGCTTTGGCGCTATCATACTCCGTGTCATCTTCTTTTTTCTTTTCGATGCGGTAGAAGTCTCGATACGATGTATAGCAAAGTAGCGGATTGAGGATGAAGCGCTCTTCGATCGCCTGTTTCATCGAATATTTGTCAAAGTACGTTTTCCCGATCTCTGTACGCGTTCCGAAGAGCTCCATTGTTTCCTTCTTAGGTGTCGCGGTAAAGGCAAAGTAGCTGACATTTCGGGTGCTTCGGATTGCCGCGCCGTTACGGATCAATTGATTTTGCCCATCTTCGAGATCTTCATAAATGTCGTCCAGTTCTACAGATTCTTTTAGAGATTTTCCTGTCAGCGTTTCGGAGGCTTTGGAGAGGGATTTGCCTGCAGTAGAGGAATGCGCTTCGTCGATGATAATGGCATAGTTTCGCTCTTCGTTCCGCTTGATCTCGTTCAAAATTGGTCGAAACTTCTGTAGCGTTGTAACAATGATGTATCCGCCGTCGTTCAACTTTTTCAGCAGATCTCGGGAGGTCGTATCAATATGTTGTGCAACACCTTTCTTTCCATCGACATTCATAAGTTCCGCTCCGAGCTGACCGTCAATGACCGTACGGTCACTGATAACGATTACAGTATTGATGTCAGGCTGATTGATCAGCCGCTTTGCCAGCCAAGCGATGGTTTTGGTTTTACCGCTACCAGCGCTGTGCCAGATCAGATATCGCTCGCCTACTCCGTTTTCCTGCACGTCATGTTCACAGCGCAAAACGGCTCGAAGCTGATGATAGCGCGGGAAGATCATTGTGCCCTCATCATCAATGAACATGAACTCCCGGATGATGCGTAGCAGCATGTCCCTCCGGAGGATATATTCCCAGAGGTAGCAGGTGCTGTGTTTTCCATGGACAACGGGGTTCCCCGCACTTTCGTCCTCGGAACCACGGTTGAAGGGCAAAAATCGGGTTTCTTTGCGATCAAGGCGGGTGGTCAAAAACGCAGTGAATTCATCCAGCGTGAAGTAAACGAGGGTGCGGCGATTGAAAGAGAAGATCAACTCATCCGGATTACGTGTCGTCTTGAACTGTTTCGTACCCTCAAAGGCCGCTTTTTGCCCAGCAGTCTGTTTTTTTAGTTCAATCATCACAAGAGGGATACCGTTCAAAAACAACGCGAGATCTACACGGTAGGGATCGGGTTTGTCCTCAAAGCTGAATTCTTTTCGGATCGAAAAGATGTTTTTCTCGTAAAGCTCGATTCCTTTGTGCATAACGCTCATCCCAGACTTAAAATAGGCAAGGCAGAACTTTGTTCCGCTGGCATAATCTTCTACCCACTCGTTTAGGGAAGTCAGTAGCCCGCGGCATTCGATTTTCTGACACAGCAGCTCCACATACCGTTCTCTATACCGGGAACCGTAGGTGTTTTTGAAGCGAGCAAGTTCTTCCGCCTGGGTGGCTTCCAGAAATTGAAACAACTTGCCGACGTCCAAAGCGTGCTTGTAATCGTAATCTGACTTTTCCCCGGGCACATATCCGTGGTCGAGAAAGTAGTCATAGATCTCGTCTCGAAAGGGATTTTCCCAAAGGTCTTTTTCTGCCAAGTTGATCCCTCCTTTACCTGTCGAGGTTTGGTGTCCTCGGATGAGGAAGTAGAATTAAACGGTTTTTACAATCTTATATAATGGAGTTTGTTTTCGATGATCAAATGCATATGCAATACTCAAATTTGGATACTTTACAAAGTCATCCCAAGTGACAACGTAAATATACCCATTATCAATATTGCTCTTTAATATCGGAAATAAATCATTTTTATCATAGTATTCATAAGAACCCCGTTTATCAGGAAGAATAACCGCAAGAACAGCGTTGTTATGGCTTGTACGATCATTGCGCGTTGTTTCTTGCAGAGAATAGGAAATTTCCCAAGGAATCCATTGCGACCTTTGCCGCTTTTCACGTTCTCTCATATTGGGCGAAATCAAGACGATTGTTATCGTACTGTCATATATCTTGTCCTTGAGATGCTCCCAAATGCGATTTTCGCTCCACGACGAGAGATCCTCATTAGTGTTTTCCCCTTTGCAAATATCATCATCGGAGAGAATGCAGTCCCTAATATAATTAACATAGTCGCAAGGCCATGTTGGCTGTGTTGCACTTGGCAAGATCTCTACATCGTAATCTTCGTACTTATAAGAAATGAATACTTTGTGGCCCATCATAATGCTCCCTTCATTTTTAAAACATAGACTGCAATTAAGATACCAATCATAGCGGGATAGAATAACCAGATGCTTGGGGACTTGATGCAATCCACGATTCGAGATTCAGCTGATTTGTTATCTTTGGTGAGTTCCATCGAAAAATCTACCGGGTGCTCATCGGTTCGAACTTTGTTATACAGAAAACGGTATTTCTTTTCCAATTTCAAGTAATAAATATCAAGCAGCGCAAATAGCAATACTGGTAGGAAAGATAGTGCTAGTATGGTTGAGTTAATCTCGCAATAAGTTAGTGTTGATATTCCAGCCACGATTGTTGCCGCAAATCCCTTAATTATGGCAGATACGGTGGACATTCTACTAATAGGCTCCTGAATCATCTGCAAGTACTCTATTTTTCCTTCTTTCATTTTTCTTCCCTCAGTTTTATCCAATCCTCGTTGCGAGGAAACTCTTTAATGCACCAATCGCCTTCAACTTTTCCCAATGAAAACTTGCGGGGTCGGTTCTTTTCATCGAAATACCGTAGCTTGATTTCATCAAAATGGGGAACATCGGTGCGGGACTTGAGCAAGAAGTGGCAGTCGATTCTTTTTATTTCTCCTCCTGCAACTGAAAGAGAATAGCTTCCTCCATTTGCGTAAAAATATACCCCGCGATTTTCTTGATCAACTTTAGTTCCCTGTACCATCGTAGCAATTTCTTTTCCTCCGGAAACAAGCAGCAAGTTTATGTCTCTCAGGATCCGGGTACTATTCGATAGGTTTTGAATCTCGATCCAAATCGGGATATTCAATAATATGCCGTCTGCTCTTTTCTGAAATCCCCACGTGTTAGAACCTGTTAGGCGATCATATACCACCTTGGCATATATTTCGAGCTTTCCCGCTCTATCAAATAGACGTTGTACTACAATGATCCCAATGCTGGACACAAAGCCAATAGCTGCACCGATAAGTGTTGAGAGCCAATCCATGTTACACCTCAATCTTTCCGGTAACCGCCTCATAGATTAGGCTTTGGCGGTACTCTTTTAATTGCAAGATTGTTGTTTCGTTCTGCTCCACAAGTTGATCCAACGAAACACATCTCGAATCCAGTGTCTCAACAATGTGATTCTGTTCATTGAGCGGAGGAAGAGCAACAGGAAAATACAAGAACCAATTCATCTCGATACTCTCAACAGTTGCGCCAATTTTTTGATAGAGCGTAACTATCGTGTCGTTCATGCCTCTCATGTAGTAAAGTAGAAAAGCGGGGTTGACATTTCCCATCAAGTTAAGTGCTCTAAGATCTTGATTTATCGTGACAGGAAGCGTAGAAACAGCGACCGGAAAAGTGTGGCGGAGAATACCGGAACGCACGCAAAAGATCAGTGTTCCTGGTTCAAACAGTGTAAGTCTACACTCATCAACGGCTTTTTGTGTAATGTGATCTTCAGAACCCAAGAGATAGTCCGTTTTCATATCTTTGGACGATACCCACGGGATATTGCCTTCCCAGTAATCCGGATTGTTTTTTGATGGCGTCGAACCGGTTACAGGAGTGCCTAGGCGTTTTAATGCGGCAATTCCCCATCCCTCCGGTATCTCGCCGATCCACTCAACACCACTGTCTTTCATGGGGGCGGTGGGATCAAGTCCTTTAGTGACCGCCTCGTAAATGATGCTCTGCCGCAACTCTTTCAGTAGCGCGTTGGTTTTCTCCTTCGCGGTAATCAGCGCATCAATTTCGGAACACTTGGCATCGAGAAAGGAGGCGATAGCATTCTGCTCACTTATCTCCGGTTTGCAAATATGAAACGCCCTTATGATGCTTTGTCTTATATTTGGCTGTCCTCCCCCAAGAGAAAGGTTTACAAGGTGTTGTCGATTACATAGAAGCCAGTAGAAAACATATTTGACATTTGTATTATTTGGCTCGTTCAATACGCAACAAGCTTGGTTTGTATAGCAGGGAATGCCTAGAATCCCTAGTTTCCCAATCGTAGCACCATACATCGCAACGACTAATGAGCCAGCAGAGTACAGTTTCAAAATGCTATAGTTTTTTACAGCGATATCAGTAATAGTCTTTTCCGTTGACAAGATAGTGCTATCATTCAAATCACCGGTCTGCAACCAATTATGTTCGCCATAATAATATTGCCCGTCGGAACTGGATGGAGTTGTTCCGCTCCCTATAGATTTGAATAGAAAACCAAGTTTTGTGACCTTCCACTCCTGCGGAATCTTTCCAATCCATTCAATCCCGCTATCTTTCATCGATCTCATTTCAACACCGCCTTCAAGGTTTTCTGCAGTTTCTCCTCATTAGCGATGATCTCCTGGAGAATATCCTCGCTCTTTCGGGGCGGAGTGTACTTGTAAAAAAATCGGGTGAAGGGAATTTCGTAGCCGATTTTATCCTTGCTACGGTCGGGGAAGGCGTCCGGCACATAGGGAAGGACCTCGTCCTTGATGTAGGCGTCCACATCCTGTTTGAGCGGAATGATCTCTGTGTCCCTGCGCTTAGAGTCCACCTGCACTACACCGCGCTTGATGACCTTATTTCCCTTTTCGTCATACAGAGGACATTCCATCGTGACCTTGGTATAGCCGAAGTCTTCGGCGTCAAAGATCTTGCTGATTTCGGAGGGGGCAAAAGCGGTATACTCCGCCACGATATCTTTTCGGTTTTTCTCATCAATGAACTTTCGTTTGTTTCCGAGGGATTTCGGTTTCTGATCGTCGTGGAGCGCTGTGGCGTCGATGAGCTGGATCTTGTGGTTTCGTCGGGGATTGGGCTTTTTGGAGAGGATCCAGATGTAGGTATAGATCCCCGTGTTATAAAACATCTGGTCTGGCAGGGCAACGATGGCCTCCAGTAAGTGATTTTCCAACACGTAGCGCCGGATCTCGCTCTCCCCACTTCCGGCGTCTCCTGAAAACAACGGCGAGCCGTTCAAAATAATCGCGATACGCGCGTCATCCTCCGCCTTGGCCAGCAAGTTCTGTAAGAACAACAGCTGCCCATCGCTGACACGGGGCGTGCCAGCCACAAAACGGTTGTTAGGCTGCTTGAGTTCTTTCTCTATGGTGCTCTTTTCCGTTTTCCATTCGACGCCGAAAGGCGGATTGGTGATCAGGAGGTCGAACTTCTCTCCTGCGAAGTGATCTTCCGTCAGCGTGTTGCCCTCACGGATATAGGCGGGATCATCGCCAAGCATTAACATCTCCGCCTGACAGACAGCATAGGCTTCCGGGTTGTTGTCTTGTCCGTAGAGGCGGATGTTCTCGGCACGGATGTTAAAACCCTCAGGGTCGGTTAACAAGCGTTTTGCTGTTGTCAGCATACCGCCAGTGCCGCAGCAACCGTCATAGATTCGGATAATTTTGCCCTCTTTTTTGAGGTTGTCCACATTTTCGCTGAGCATCAGGTCAATGCAGAGTTCAATGACCTCGCGAGGCGTGTAGTGATCACCGGCTTCGGCATTGGCCTTGTAGGTTCGGATGATTTCTTCAAAGATGTAGCCCATAGCCATCGGGCTTGTGGTAGAGGGATGAAAGTCCACCTCGGAAAAAGCTTTTACAACCTCGAACAAAATGCCCTTTTTGATCATGAATTCCACTTCTTCGCGGAATTTCAGGCTTTGCAGAATCCTCTGGATGCTTGGAGAGTAGGCCGAGATAAACTCAAGGAAGTTGGAGTTGAGGTTATCACTATCGCCCACCAGCTGTTCCAGAGACACGCACTTTGCGTTATAGAACGGCACGTTGCACTGGCGCTTGACCATTTCCTCCCGCATGTCGGAAGTCATGCCCTTGACTTTGGATGACGCCTTCAAAATCTTTTCAATGGCAGTATTCTTATCAGCAAGGATACAGTCGAAGCGGCGGATGATCGCCATAGGGATAATGACGTTACCGTACTTTTCCGGGGTGTAAGGACCGCGGGTTTTGTTCGCGATGTTTTTTACAAGATTGACCTTGCTGTTTACGTCAGCCGTCAAAGCCATGTTGTTCATTTCGTTACCTCGCTATCGTAGTCAAACAGCTTCAGCAGTTTGATGTTTTTATAAATATTCTCTCGTCCGACACGGTCTTTGCTCAGCAGTTCTCGGTCAACAAACTGATCCAGATAATCCGCCGCTGTTTGCCTGTGAATACCTAAATCGACAAGATCCGCAATCCGGACATACACCTTCTTAAAGATGACATTTACTGTGTTCTTCAACGGCTCAAGCTGACCTTTCATTGTGATCAGATACTTCTCGTCTGAGTATTGGGCCAAAAGGGAGCAAATACTCTCGACGATCCTCAGTGTATGCTCCGCCGTTTCTTTGAAGGAACGCAACATGAATTCTATGATTGGTTCATATCGCTCCGTTTCTTTGCATGTCTGCAGCAGGTCGTAATATTGGTTTTTGTTCCGGATAATATAAGAGCTCGCGTAAAGGATCGGAGCATTCAGATATCCTTTGTGACAAAGGAATAAAACATTAAGGATGCGTCCTGTTCTGCCGTTTCCATCCCGGAAAGGGTGGATGCTTTCAAACTGATAGTGCGCCAGAGCGATTTTGATCAGCGGATGAAGATCATAAGTGTCATCGTCATAGACAAAATCCAGCATATCGATCAAAAGCTTATACAGCAGATCAACTCCGTGGGGCGGAGTGTAGATGACCTCAACCTTACCAGTTGGTTTGCGGTTTGCAATCTGGGTCAGGTCATTAAAGTTCATAAGGTTTGTTCGGATGCCGGGCTTCTTCTGGTTGACAGGCTCGTTGATCGCCTCAATATCACTCAGTGAAATCAAGCCTTTGTCCATCATGCGGGTATAACCGGTAAACAGTGCATCCTTATAACGGCTCACCTCTTTTGCTTCTGCAGTAAAATCATCAAATACAATGCCGCGATACAGGTCGTCGTTAGTCGTTACGATATTCTCAATGTTGCTGCTTGCCCGTGCTTCCTGAAGGGCGAGTGTGTCTAACAGGATGTTGGGATTTGGAAGCGTCTTGACGGAATAATTCAAGATCTCAATGGCAACACGGGTATCTTCGGCCAACTTGGAAAGACCAGCAGTATCAACGTCTAGCGTTGTAATCAGCGGAAGGTCGTTATAAGGTGTTTGCGGATCAAACATGATCATCTTTCTGAAAATGGGCGGGCAGGTGCTATCCTGCCCGCTGCGGGCGATTACCGTCCGTACGTGCGGGTGTTCTTGTGGCAGGCGATGCACAGGATCTCGCAGTTCGAGAGGGTGTCGCTTCCACCGGAAGCTACCGCAGTTTTGTGGTGTGCTTCCCAGCCGCCAGGTGCATAGTTGTTCCCACGGTCATTCCAGCTCAGCGCCTTGTTGCAGCGGTAGTAACCATGACCGCAGGTGCTACGGTTGCATTCACATCTACCGCCTGAACGCTGCCATGCGGCCGCAATGACGTTGCTCGAAAAGGCCATTTTCAGTACATCCTTTCTCCGGTGGAAATTGACAAAGCACTGCGGAGACACTTACAATAAAACCGTGTGTAATAGCGCCGAGTAAACCACCGGTTTTACCCCAGACCGCCGTCAATGCAAGCTGACGGTGGTTTTGTCTACGACAATATTTTACTGCTATCTATTTTGGGACGCAATAGTATTATGTGTTGAATTTCTTCAAATATTTCGACTTATTCAGTTTTTGTGTTGATAATAACGAGTATTCGGCTAGCGGCTGTTCTAATTAACGGAGTCTTTCCCGACCATGGTGCTGATTGTTCTTTTCATTCCAATAGCCGAGCCGGTTTCTTCTCGTACTCCTAACCAAAGTATTTGTCTGACCTCTTGAAAACATATATAGGTTTTTCAGCCGTTAACAGAAACTTGCTTCATGTTGCGATAGTATTCTCTGCTGTCTTACTTCAATCGCAATCATGTGCTCAATCCAGCGTGTTATACCTTTTTTCAGTATGTCAGTTGGTTCACTTGAAAATCTGACTGCTTGGCAAGAAGTGTCTGGGTAAATGCTTTTTGCCAAAACTGCTGGCTAGAATAGTTGCTCTACCCCGAAGATCGCACAAGTGTTGTTGTATGTCTTTCGATACGCTCGATTCATGTCAGAATGGGAATAATGCTTTCCCTACGAATCCAAGAACATCACTTTCATAGATTTTGTTAAAGTCGCAAAAATCGTACCGAATTAATCTGCGGTAGTACGGATAATCAGTTTTACCGTTTTCGTAGGCGAAAGAATCAACCCATTTTTGAATCTTTGCAAACAGGGAATTGAGGTCTTTTACAAATCGGATGATCGCGCCAGAACTTAGAGTGATCCGCTGATTATCAACCTCATAAGCCAGATCAAAGGAAACTAAACCTTCGCTACTAATTCCGCCAACCAACTTTGCGCCGTGCATCTTGTGTTCAAATTTATTTCGGATGGTTTTCACATCTGACAGAAAGTCAATATGGCACTGTAGAATGTTTTCATACGCTTCCTGCAAGAAAGGGAGGCGATCCGAGAACTCAAGCAACCCATCGCGATGATTGATTCTGTACTTCTCTTTTTTGTTGTCGTAATCATATGGAACGAGCCGTGGAATAGCATGAATCACATTTTTTATGTGCTTTTCATACTGCCCTGAGTTGTCGATTACGCTAAGACCGCAGAGCTTAATCAGATCACGGTTCAACTCATACAATGTTTCAAAATATCCACACAGAGCATTTGCGATTTCAACCGTCATCGGTTAGCCTCTTTTCAACATCTCAAACAGGGGTAGGAGTTCTTCCTGCCAGAAGACGATTCGCTTCCGCTCAGACAGCAGTGGCAGAGGAAGCCATACAGCGTTGAGGGAATTCTGAACTAAATGCTTAATGTCTACTCCCACTCT
>JAAZKT010000091.1 GCA_012799695.1 Clostridiaceae bacterium | reverse complement strand
TCTGAGCTGCCCTTTTAAGGGTGCTTGTATAGATTCGTGTGAGTTTAAAATTATCCGCTACAAATCTCGCCAAGGCAGCGGCCTGCATATGCCCCCTTTTCGTCAGTTCAAAATCGGCTCTTCCCTCATGGACATCAAGAATATCCGCTTCGGATTCACCATGTCGAATCACTAAAATTACCATTATGTAATCCTTTCATATCGTTGCGACATCTCAGAGATGTTCCCTCAAAAACACTAAAGACTCCAACTATTCTCATTCAGCAAGAAATCAAAGATTCCCGTGTTTGCAATAATCTTCAGCACCGACGTCTATCTCCACACAGTTCCTCGCATTCGCATTTTTCTTGCTCAGAATTACCGCGGTCTCCACATGCATCGTGCGCGGAAACATATCAACAGGTTGGATCGTTTCGATTTGATAGCGATCGCTCAGAAGAGCAAGGTCGCGGGCAAGTGTCGCGGGATTGCAACTGACGTAAATAAGTCGTTCGCAATTGGCGTTTCGAATGACATCGAGAGCGGTGTGATCAAGCCCTTTTCGCGGCGGATCAACGACGATGACATCAATCATCAGTTTGTCCTTTTGTTCGTGAAGCCACTTGGACGCTTCAGCCTTGATAAAGTGAACGTTTTCGATGCCGTTTAACTTTGCATTGTCGCGCGCATTATCGACAGCCGCCTCTACGATCTCAACACCGATCACCTCACCGGATCCTTGCGCATGGCTTGCGATGTCGCTTGCTAACTGAAGAGCGATGGCACCCACGCCACAATAAAGATCGAGAACGCGATCACCCGGTTTGGTGTTCGCGGCCTTTACGACTTTGCGAAAAAGCTTCTCTGTTTGTACAGGATTAACTTGAAAGAAACTATCCGGAGATATTTTGTAACGTACTCCATTGATCTCTTCCTCAATCGTCTCTTCACCAAATAAGAACCGATAATCGTCTGACAAAATCCTGTTGTCGCGCGAAGTTTGGAGATTCTTCCAAACACTTTTAAGCGTATATCCCGCACCCAACGCTGTTTCCTCAAGGGCAGGCACCCAAGACAAAATCGTCTCTTTGACAGATGGGTCATTGACAACGAAGACCAACATGACGTGGCGAGATGCAAAACCTGTCCGAACAACGAGATGACGCAAGATGCCTTGTTGTGTCGTTCGATCGTATGCCGTCACCTCATCCATGTTTGCTAATTCACGAACAGTATTGACAAGGGCGAGTGAGACCTCGCTTTGAACGAGACAACATCGAATGTCGATGAGGTCATTCGTCCCTCGGCGATACTGGCCAATCATCACGATACCATCCTCTTGGGAGAACGGGAAAATGCTTTTCCCCCGATAATATCTCGTATCCCCCACACCTATGATCGGCAGGAACTTCGCGGGATAGGCGCCTTCAAGCCTTGAGAGAAAATGACGGACTCGGTTTTCTTTGAGTCGAAGTTCCGCGTCGTAGTGGAGATGACGCAATTGGCAACTCCCGCACTCCGGGTAGTACGGACAATCAGGAAGTACGCGATCAGGACTTGGTACCTCAACATCGACCAAATCGAGTACCCGATAATTTCGCTTATCTTCGATAAGACGTGCAGTGACAACTTCTCCGGGAAGTGCGCCGTTAACGAAACAGACTTTTCCCCTGTCAAGATCGCTCGCATTAACAGAGTCATTGTGACCATCGTTAAGGACAGTGCCCACACCCTGTCCCCGCTCGTTCACGTCGCGTATTAATATTCGAAACATAGTATCCATTGTCACCATTGTAAAGCACCGCCGAACGTTACGGCGCCCTTTAGGTTATTGACATATGCCGATAACTATGTATAATAGCTATAGATGGCATA
>JAAZKT010000090.1 GCA_012799695.1 Clostridiaceae bacterium | reverse complement strand
ACTGCGGCAAGAGTGAGAAGGCTTGATGAAGATGCTGACGTGATCGTTTTTGAGAAGGGCGAACACGTTTCTTTTTCTAATTGTTGTTTGCCGTATCATCTGGGGGATGCGATCCCTTGCGGCGATACGCTCGTTCTCATGATGCCGGAAGTCTTGCGGGCGCGGCAAAACATCGATGCTCGCGTACACCATGAAGTCGTACGCATCAATCGCGAGGAAAAGACGGTTGATGTGAAAAATCTTCTCGACGGTACAACTTACACGGAGCGCTACGACAAACTTGTTCTGAGTCCCGGCGCGAAAGCGCGCATGCTTCCGATTGAAGGTATTGAATCTGTCCCTGTCTTCGCGCTGAGAAATGTGGCAGACGCGAAAGGTATTCGCGACTCGGTCGTCGACAACGATCTGAAGGATATAGTCGTAATCGGTGGCGGTTTTATCGGTCTTGAAGCTGCGGAGAATCTAAAACTCAGGGGGTGTAACGTCATTCTCTGCGAGTTGCTCGATCAAGTGCTGCTGACGCTTGATCATGACATGGTTCAAACGCTGCATCGCGAGATTTACGACAAGGGCATCGATCTCCATCTCGGCACTCACCTCGTCAAGGTCGAGGATAAGAAGGCGTACCTTTCGAACGGAAAAGTAGTCCCTTGTGAGCTGGTCGTCATGGCCGCCGGGACGTTGCCGGAATCACAACTGGCGGAAGACGCCGGTCTGGAGCTAACGGAACGCAAGTATATTAAGGTCGATCAAAACTACATGACATCCGATCCCGACATCTATGCGATCGGTGATGTCATCACTGTCTACCACCGTCTGTCAGGACAATATGCGCCTTTGCAGCTCGCCGGTCCCGCATTGAAACAGGCGCGCGCCGTCGCCGATCACATATACGGCATTCCGACGATGAACACCGGGTACATCGGCTCGTCAGCCATCCGCGTCTTTGACTTGAACGCTGCTGCAACCGGGTTGACATGTAGGACTCTCGATCAACTCGGCAAGACGAACTACGACTACGTGTACGTGATTCCGAAAGACTCTGTCGGGATTATGCCGTCGAGTGAGAATCAATTCCTTAAAGTCATCTATGAAATCCCGACGGGGCGTATTCTCGGCGCGCAGGCGATCGGGAAAGGCGACGTCGTCAAGCGCGTGGATGTGATTGCGGCGATGCTCAAATTCTCTCCGACGTTGGAAGACCTTAAAGATCTTGAACTCTGCTACGCTCCGCCGTTTAACACGGCGCGCGACTCGGTCAATTTCGCGGGGTATGTCGGTCTCAACTTGTTGCACGGTGTTTACCGCCACGTTCACGTCTCCGATGTGCGAGGTCTTGTCGAGAGCGGCGCCTACATCGTCGACGTCCGTGAACCTCATGAGTACGCGAATGGACATATCGTGACAGCTGTTAACGTGCCTTTGAGCCAATTGCGCGAGCGTATGGACGAGATCCCCAAAGACCGACCGGTCTACTTGCACTGCCGTTCCTCTCAGAGAAGCTACAATGCCTTATTGGCGCTGCAACATAAGGGGTGGACGAATCTGTACAACATCGCTGGTTCGTTCCTCGGGGTGTCAAATTACGAGTATTATCTCGATCAAGTATCGGATCGCAAGCCTATCGTGACAGCTTATAACTTCGCGTAGCTGATGCGTAAAAGGTAGATACAATGAACTCGAATACATCAATCTGTCCGTATAATTGTGGGATGTTGATGTAAAAAATGAACCTGCCCGGCGATGCCTACAACGCGACCGATTGCATCATGTCCGATGCAATCGGTCGTGCTCCTAGTATATAAAAATCGCTCAATCAACACTTATGCGATACTTATTTCTATTGCCGTAGCTTTGTCTCGACAATAAACCCTTATCTTCAAACTTCATGACGAATGATCGCACCGTTGCATAAGCAACGTTTTGGAAGTCCTTTTCAAGTTGTTTAGTCGAGAACTCATCCGAACCGTAGGCACTCATCACAAACTGCCAGAGATCGCGTTCTTTTTCCGTGACCGCCCCTTCGCGTACAAGATCCGTGTAGTCTTCGATCGACTTTCGGTAGGGGAATTCTAGCGGGAGTTGATCGTACACATTTTCATTCATGTATTTCAGAAAAGGGGTGACGTCAATGACGCCGCTGATTTTAGCGTTCTCTTCGATCTGCTCGAAAGCGCGATAGTATTTCCTGCGAGTCGCTTCAATATACTTGGAGAGGGACACGTGCATCGTGCCCGGATAACCTCGTTGGATGAGATACCACATCTGCATTAAGCGCGCCATGCGCCCGTTGCCATCGAAATATGGGTGTACGTAAGACAGATAAAAATGTATAATCGCCGCTTTTCGCAGTTCATCCTTGTCACCCGTTTGCATATAGCTGATTAACCTTTTCATGGAGACAGGCAACTTCTTATGGGACAGACCTGTGTGCAGTGCTTTGGTTCCATCAGTAACCGTGACCGTGTCATGACGGTAGAAAGAGTTTGGCAGGAGTTTATGTTCCGGCTTCAAAGAATCCCATATAGCCAACTTATAAAGCCGAAACAGATGCTCTTCGTTGATCGTGTTACGCTGGTCGCCGATATACTCTATCCCCCTCTTCATACCCGCGATGCACTGTTCCATCTTGTTCGATGGAGCGTAGCCGGCAAAAATTCTTCGAACGCTCTCGCGATTGTAATCGATGCCCTCAATGTCAAAAGTCGCCGCCGTTTCATCCTCCATTGCTTTCTGCCCGAAGGTTCTGACTGACGGTCCCTGTGCGTGTAATAATTTGAAACTATCTGCATGAGGTCGGACTTTTTCAGGTAGAAAAACAAGCTGCTGACCCGCAGCATCGATGAGGTTAATCGATTCGTAGAAAGAACTCTTCAATCCGGATAAAAATTGCTTGAGTCTTTCAGCACCATATTTGTGCTTCATTTTTGGGAGATTATCAGAATTATTGTCTCTGTAGATCTCCATAAAATCTTTTAGATCCATACATTCCCGCCTCGAGTTGATATATATTGATACTATTTTATATCAGCCTAACGATATCCTCAAGCTTTGTCAAGACAACGGATTATTTACAAAAGGTAAAAATGACTTTACTTGAAGACAAGAGAAAGCGGTTGACTCATCGATCGAATCGACCGCTTTGCGTCGGCGTGGCGAAGAGAAAACTGTTTACATTCCCGCCTTCCGGAGCATGCCATTGACTCTCCTGCGAGCTTCATAGGCGACATTTTCTTCATCGATCCCGATGAGTATGCCGTCATGCGAGACGAGTACGCCATTGACATAGACAAAGCGCGCGGGTTTGGAAACGCCAACGGTACCGAGGAGATTGGCGACGTCATTTTCCGCGCACACAAATTCCAGAGAAGACGTATCGATGGCGAATAAATCCGCCGCTTTGCCGACTTCGAGACTGCCGATATCATCTCGCCCGAGAATTGCCGCGCTCCCCTTTGTCGCAATTTTTAAAATGTCGTAGCCTGACGGTGCTTTATCGGACCATGTAAGTCGATGCAACAGGTAGGCGCTACGTATCTCGGCCATTAAGTTGGAGCAGTCATT
>JAAZKT010000017.1 GCA_012799695.1 Clostridiaceae bacterium | reverse complement strand
GAGACGCACATATACGATTACGCCGGCAACCTGCACGGTGAAGCGATCGATGTTGAATTCGGAACGTTTGTGCGCGACGAGTGTGTTTTGTCTTCGATTCAGGATTTGGTATCGTGTATCCGTGACGACTTTGAACGTGTCAGGGCATGGCATCATGAGGGAGGTAACGTTCTGCTTTCAGGCAGATGATGTGTGGTAGAATGACGACATTCTCAGGAGGTCGATTATGTGCGGCATATTGAATTTCACTGTGTCATTTCCCGGACTGGGAATTAATGATTTATCCATCAGCCGGGTTGCATTTCAATTTAATCTTTTCGGACGGCAAGTGACTGTTTTTTGGTATGGGTTGTTATTTGCCATAGCGATGGTGTTATGCATTGCTCTTGCCATGCGTCATGCTAAATACCACAATTTTGACAGCAACGATATTCTTGATTTTTTCTTATGGATGATCCCGTTTATTCTGATCGGTGCACGCATCTATTACGTTATCTTCGAATGGGATCAGTTCAGAGGAAACTGGAAGTCCGCCTTCAACATCCGACAGGGGGGACTCGCATTCTATGGAGGCGTCATCGGGGGCATCGTCGCCATACTCGTCGTCGCGAAGTTTAAGAAGATTAAATTTTACCGCCCGCTCGATTTCCTAGTTGTTTATGTGCCGCTCGGTCAGGCAATCGGGAGATGGGGGAATTTCTTCAACCAAGAAGCGTTTGGAACGAACACGTCGCTCCCATGGGGGATGATCAGCGAGGGTACTAGACAGGGACTTGCCGCCCTCAATCCCATTCCTGCAAAACCGCTACCCGGTCTCGATCCGTCCTTGCCCGTTCATCCTACATTTCTCTACGAGTTCATCGCGAATATGGTGATCTTCGTGATACTCATCTACGTTCGCAGGCGTGCCAAGCGTCCGTGGGCAACACTCCATAGCTATCTTTTACTGTACGGACTTGTTCGATTCTTCGTTGAAGGTATTCGTACCGACTCCCTGATGTTCTGTCTCTTTGATTATAATTTCCGCGTATCCCAAGTCTTATCAGCCGTTATGGTACTCTTCTCAGGTGTTTTCCTTATCGCCATTTACGTGCGTGGACGTCGACGAGACCGTTTGGTGGGCAGTCTTCCGGGTGTACCTTCCGATGTCGTTGAGATTACCGAGTCGGCTTCTAAAGATGAAAAGGACGAGTAGGGGACACGAATTCGTTATACTGACCGGATAGGGATATTTTCATACATTCCGAGGTGTGATGGAAGATGAATTGGACGGAAGGGAGCATGAGAAGGACGGTCGATGGCAATCGACGGTCGCGTGCCGATTACTTCTTCAGTGCGCTTGATTATCGCATGCTCGTTCCGGTTCTCGCGCTAGTCATGATAGGACTAGTCGTTCTCAATAATGTGCTGGCTTCCGGATACGGCGCCGCCGCCTTTGAATATCCGATAAATTACTTCAAGCAGATTGCCGCTGTCCTGATCGGCATCGTGGCTGCTTTTATTCTTTGCCTGTTTGAACCGCCGACGATGCGTCTGATCGGGGGTATCCTGTATTTCGTCAGCATTCTTCTTCTGATTGTTGTCAAATTGGACGGTTACCAAGCAGTTGCCGGTGCGGATAGCTGGTTGCGCATTCCCATCTTCGGGTCGTTCCAACCGTCTGAATTATCAAAAATCGCTGTGGCGATGCTTTCCGGTCCGATCTTTGCCGCGATGAAAACGGGCGAACTGTCTTATTCTCAAGGTTTCCTGCGGTTGCTTGCTGTTTACGGCGTTCCATTTCTATTTGTTATTACGGAACCTGACCTCGGTACAAGCCTCGTTCTGATTTTTATGTTTCTCGCTACGACTTTTGTATGGGGAGTCAGATGGCGCACAATTCTTTTGTCTGTCGCCGGAATGATCTTTCTCGTTCTGCCTCTTTCTTGGAATTTTGCGCTCAATGCCACACAAAAAGAACGCATTATGACATTCCTTTTCAGAGGACATGATAAAACGGCATCGTATCACATCAATCAGTCGTTGGCTGCCGTCGCCTCGGGTGGATTGGCGGGGAATCGCACCGGTGAAAATGTCAGCGTTCCCGTCAAAGAGTCCGATTTTATTTTTCCCGCCATTTCTGAACAGCTCGGGTTGATCGGAACGACTGTCGTCATTCTATTGGCGGCGTATTTCATTTTCCATACCTTTAGAGTTGCGAGCAAGATTCATTCGCGATCGCCCGAAGAGTCATACATCATGGTGGCGCTTATCTCCGGTCTCGCCTTTCACTTCGTTGAGAATATCGGGATGACGGTTGGTTTGCTTCCGATTACCGGTATTCCGCTTCCCTTTATCAGCTACGGCGGCTCTGCCATGATTTCGAATTTTCTGCTTTTGGGTGTTTTGCTCAATTACTCGATGAACTATAAAGAAAAAGCCGGAACATAATATGTGCACGCGGGAATATCCGGGTTCACCCGATCGCCTTCTGTTCAATTACTAATCGAATCAAATAAATCACGCAACAATTAATTGCTCCCGTGCATCGATCAGTGGATCGTCTTTTTGTCGTTCACTCGTTTTTGTAAGAACAATTGTTTGCTTATCGCGCAATTCATGAAAATATAGATAAATTGAAGGTGTATTTTGAAAAAAATAGTGGGAAATTATGGGGGAATTGGTACATTTTAGGTGTGGATTGTGGTAGAATAGCCTTCATATATAGAGGATGGAAGCTATCCACCGAATAGGAGGGGAGTCTTCAATCGAGGAGGAGAGCCTTGGCACGCTACACCCACACGATAGATAACAAAGGACGAGTTATTGTCCCCGCCAAATTGCGCGAGCAACTTGACGGCGTTTTGATCGTCACACAAGGTATCGACGAGGGTTTTCTCGCCGCCTACACGCCGGAGGAGTTTGAACTGATTAAGGATCAGATTCTGAATCACTCCAGTACCGGTTATGTGATTCGTAAGTTGAAGCGCGAAGTACTCGGTTCATCGACGGTCTGTGAGTTTGACGGGCAAGGTCGCATTTCCGTGCCGGCATTCTTGTGGGACCATATTTCGGTTAAACCCGGTGAAGATGTGTGTTTCATTCACGTTTTTGATAAGATCGAAATTTGTGCGCAATCTTTCTACGACAAACTGCAGGAGGAAGACAAGCCGCTATCAGAAATGGATCTGAGTTCCTATGAGATCCGCGGATTATGATGTGTGGCATCTGCCGGTACTCGTCGACGCGGTGATCGAATATCTGTCGATCAAACCGGGCGGTCTTTATGTTGATCTCACGGCGGGAGGCGGCGGCCACAGCAGGGCGATTCTTGAAAAACTCGGCAAAGAAGGAAGACTTTTGGCAGCCGATCGCGATCCGGAGGCTCTGGCAGTCTCCTCGGAGCGGTTAAAAGGTATCGAGACGAACGCCTTTTTCGATGTAATAGAGGCGAGGTTCAGCGATTTCCCCGGCTGGCTCGATACAGGTGATATAGGCGATATCGACGGACTGTTAGCTGATTTGGGGGTCAGCTCGCATCAGTTGGATACGGCGGAGAGAGGTTTTTCATATCTCCTCGACGGGCCGCTTGATATGAGGATGAGTCCGGCTCAAGGTAAGACTGCAGCCGATCTCATTGCCGATCTGAGAGAAAGTGATCTGGTCGCTCTGCTCAGGTTGTATGGCGAGGAACAGTATGCGTATTCAATCGCCAAATCAATCGTAAAAAGACGTGCCGAGAAACCGATCACAACAACAGGGGAGTTGGTTGATATCGTCTCATATGCCGTACCGTCGCATGTGAGACGTGAGGGGAATCCTGCAAGGCTAACGTTCCAAGCTTTGCGTATGGCGGTGAACCGTGAGCAGGAAGAGCTTTCACATCTACTGCAAGTGTTGCCCGATGTGATGGCTCCCGGCGGTCGCGTTGCCATCATCAGCTTTCATTCGCTGGAAGACCGGATGGTGAAGCAGGCGATGAAGCGTTGGGAATCGCCTTGTGACTGTCCGAGAGACTTTCCGGTCTGCGTGTGCAAGAAGAAACCGTTAGGTCGGTGCTTAACGGGCAAACCGATTGTTGCAGATGCGGCGGAGTGTAGGGGAAACAGGAGAGCGCGTAGCGCAAAGTTGCGTGTCTTTGAATTTGGGGAGGTAGAGGTATGAGATATTATTACGACGGCAATCTTGCCGAAAAGCACAATCGACAGTCTGTACCATATGAACTGCCCGATGTTTATGTTCCGCAACTCGATGAAATTGATCCGGATCATGGGAAAAGAGAAAGGCGTCTTGTAGAGAAAAACAATATTCGCCTTCAATATAAGAGTCTCAAGCGTTGGCGCGTGAGAGTATCTTTACGACTGCTCTCCGTTCTCCTAATTCTGGCCACTGCCGTCGGATACGTTGTTTGGAGAGGCGCAAAACTGACTGAGATGAGTTTTTATAACGCGGGACTCAAACGCCAAATTAAAGAAATTGACAAAGAAAACAGTCTTCTCCAAGACAAGATTCTTAACAAGACATCACTATACGACTTGAAAAATATAGCTTCCACTGAATTGGGGCTTCAAAAGCCGGGTTCGGAACAAATCGTCCATGTACCGACTGCCGTTCTTGTTAAGTCGCACGATGATGAAGAGACGAATGCAATGGCTCGGTTACCTATGGAAAGCATTGAACTTATCGAGTCATGGGTTCGTAGCCGCTAGTCAGCAAAAGGCTGATCAGCTGATTTAGAGGTTCAGAATGAAGCGCCAACATGTTGTTAGGTCAACACGTAGTCAGCACGTTAAAATGCCTGGAAATGCGATTAACGTTAAGATGTTGGCTGTTTTATTAGCCTTTGTTGTGTTGGCGGGCGTTCTCATTTTTCTTTTTTTCGACCTGCAGATTACACGGCATGACGAGCTAGCGGCAAAGGCGGCGAGTCAGCAGTACATGACGGATCGGGAAAGTTCTAAACGCGGAATGATCCTCGATCGTAACGGCTATCCTCTCGTCCTCTCGACGTTTGTTTATCGCATCGGGATGACACCGCGAGACGTGAGATCAAAAAAAGCCGATGTCACGGATAATGTCATAGTCGATCGGATCGCCTTCCAGTTGGAACTCGATGATGATAAGAGAGATTCTATGCTTGAACAAATCCGTTCTGATAGAGTGACAGGCTGGACGGGGTTAAGAAAACAACTGATCGGCTCAAAGACGCTACCTTATGTGCAGATCGCATCCGGAGTCTCGGAAACGGATGCCATGGCGTTGAAAGATTGGCTTACATCCAACGGTGTCGGCGGACTTCGTTTCGATGCGGAAGAGCGTCGCATCTACAACAATCAGATGCTCGCCTCACCTGTCCTCGGAATGACGCGCGTCATAAACGGGAAACTTGTCGGGGTGTCCGGTTTAGAAGCCCAGTACGACGCTTTGTTGTCCGGTGAAGACGGTTATTTGTACGCTAGGCGCAATAACTACTCGAATAAAGGCGCGACTCCTTTCAGCACGTCGATCAGCTATCCGCTTGAACCGAGCCTTAATCTCGTTTCTACTCTCGATATGGAAATCCAAATGATCTTACAGGAAGAACTTCTGTCTATCGCAACGGCCGCAGGTCTGAGACATGGCGTGCACGGGATCGTGATGGAAGTCGATACCGGTAATGTGCTTGCGATGGCGCAGGTAGGTGGATATGATGCGGCTCGCCCTACGGCAATGCCTATCGGTTTTACGAATGAGGAATGGAACGCCTTATCTGCCGATGAAAGGACTCGCTACCTATCATCGAATCTCTGGGACAATATCAATGTTACGGATGTTTACGAGCCCGGATCGACATTTAAGGCGGTGACACTTGCTATCGCGCTGGAGGAAAACGTCGCATACGAGGGCTCGGTCTTCAGGGATGATCCGATAACGCTACAAGGGAAAACGATCACTTGTTATTCGGGACAAGGTCACGGCGATGTTTCATTGCGTCAATCATTTGCGTTGTCATGTAACCCCATATATGTACAGCTTGGAAACAGAATCGGGAAAACAACCTATTACGAATGGATTAAAAAATTCGGATTTTATGATAGATCGGGAATCGATTTGCCGGTTGAAGCGGCCGGTGTACTCCATAGATCCCCGGCGCCTCTCGACTTTGCCAATCTGACGTTCGGAGAATCCTCTTCCGTAACCGCCATCCAGATGATCCGCTTTTTCGCTATGATCGGTAACGGCGGCTATCTCGTGACGCCGCGAGTCGGTCAGGCATCGACGTCGGACGGGTTGGATGTGATGCAACCGTTTGCCGTCAGTGAGGGGAAGAAATTGTTGTCGGATAGAACGTGTGAGCGTATTCGCTCAATGATGGCCGATGTCGTATCGGAAGGAACGGCGAGGGGTACTTTCGGTGCGATCGGACTGAATATAGGGGGGAAGACCGGAACTTCAAGAGACTCACAGGATGGTGATCGACGTACTTTTTCATTTATCGGGATGAATCCGATCAACGATCCGGATTACGTTGTCTTGGTCACGATTAGAAAACCTGAGACTCCGATCAATGTAAGCACTGTTGCCGCGCGTGCCGCGAACCGTGTCATGGCAAGAATTCAAAACAGCCAGGAGAAGGGACAACAATATAGCGCGCGCGACTTAGACAAGCTTTCGGTACAGGTTGAGATTCCTAAAACGGACGGAATGACAGTACGTGACTTTGCCATGCGCCTCGTCACGCTCAATCTTGCTCCGCATGTTCCGACGGACGAATATTTGCTTGACCGTCCATGTACCATGGTTCTGCCTGAATCAGGCACGAAGGTGGGAACAGGATCTACGGTATGGCTTTACCCGGAGGGCGATCATGAAGTAGAATGGGTAGCTGTGCCTGATTTTCGCGGATTGAATTATCACGAATGCGTTTGGCTGGCATCGGAGTACGGCGTTGTGATTGTACCTGAAGGTATTCCTTGGGGAGCTGCAACCAGTCAGAGCGTAGAGGCTACCGCCAAGTCGAACATGGAACCGGACCAGGATGATTCAGGAGCGCCTATCGAATCTGCCGCTCCGCACGTGCCGAATGATGGAAAAGTTAGAAAAGGACAAGTGATCCAAGTTACTTTCGGCAGGATAGGTCGGTTGGACCGGACAAACAAGACTGACGAATCGGGCAACGATTAAAGACCGGAAGAAAGATGATAATATGACACGTTTTTTGCCAACGCAAATAAAAATATGGACGAATGGAGAACTGTTGCAGACTGAGAAAAATGCGGCAGATTCAGAGCGCTATTATCCATCCATTTCTACAGATACGAGAACTGTTAAGGCTGAAGAGATATTCGTGCCGCTTCGCGGTGACTATTTCGACGGGCATCACTTTCTCCATGAAGCCTATGAACGTGGAGCTGGCATGCTCGTTATTGCGAACGATGCACCGGAGAAAGAAGAATTTTTGAAACTTCTTGATACGGATGAGGATGCGCCGGACATTCTCATGGTTGAGGATACATGGAAGGCGTATCAAGACATCGCAAGCGGTTATCGTAATGTACTTGAGGCGAGCGTCATCAGCGTAACGGGAAGTGTCGGAAAGACAACAACGCGCCGAATGATCTACTGCATGATTGAGTCGCAAGTGAGAGCTGAACAGTCGCAAAGGAACTACAACAATCAAGTGGGGTTGCCTAGAACGATTTTATCGACGAATCCAAAGACTCAGGCCTTAGTGGCAGAGCTCGGAATGGACAGAAAAGGTGAGATCCGTACGCTCTCTCACATTGCTAGACCCGATATCTCGATCATCACCGGTGTCGGTATTTCACATGCGCAATACCTCGGATCAACGCGCGATATTCTCGATGAGAAGACATCGGTGATTGACGGCATGAAGAGTAACGGACTTCTGTTAATCAACGGGGATGACGCTTTGCTCGAGAGTTGGGTTTTTCGTGACGAGCCCGACATCTCGTATTGGTACGTGTGTAGCGAGAAAAATGTGGGCCGCTTGGAACGTGACGGAAGCCCGGTCTTTTGGGCGGAACACGTTCGAATCGACTCTGAAGGTTTGTCATTTATCGGTCGTTCGAATTTGACACCGGATGAACGTTGGCCAATTTTTCTGCCTCATCCAGGGCTCCATCTCGTTCCCGCCGCCTTGTTCGGTCTTGCAGTTGTTTATGCGATGGGTCTGAACATGCAGGAGGCGGCGGCATCCGCCAGTAAATTTGTCACGACGGAACATCGCCAAGAGCTGTTTAAAAGGGGATTGGTCGATATCATTGATGACACGTACAATTCCTCCCCCGAATCGCTTCAATCGGCACTCCAAACGGCTCACATGATGGCAGGTGGGCGGAGGCGACTCATTGCAGTTATAGGTGGAATGCGTGAGCTTGGACGCTATTCGAAAGAGGCGCATCTTGATGCGACAAATGAGCTTTTATGCGCCGACGTTGACCGTGTTTTTCTAGTTGGTGAGGAGACCAAGGTGATGCGGGATGCGATGTTCAGTGATCCGATTTTTTCTTCAATGTTTGCCGGTTGGTATGAGACGGGCGAGGAGGCTATAAACGATGTGCTTGAAGAGGTCGGTGGCGACGATCTCGTCTTGGTAAAAGCTTCTCGTTTCTATGAACTTGACCACGTTGTTGCCGCGCTGATAAACAGAAACGCGTGAGGTGTGATGTTCTATGTTTCCTGTCGCAGAGATGCGTTTTGCCGTTATAAGTCTGGTGGTGATAGCTGTCGGAACGATCGTCTGCGGTCTGATCATGCTTCCTCGGATACGTCGGACACGTTCAAGCCAACCGATCCGTGATAACGGTCCTCAATCTCATCTTTCAAAGGCGGGAACCCCAACATTTGGCGGGTTGTTTTTCCTCATACCCATCACACTATTCGCCATCATAAGTCCTGTCATCAAGCGCGATTTATTGCCCATGACTTTCATGGCTGTCTTCATGCTTCTCTTTGGGCTGGTCGGTTTTGCCGACGACTACATCAAGGTCAACGTATCGCGTAAAGGTTTAAGCGTCAGACAAAAGACGATATGGTTAGGCTTATTTTCGATCGTCGCCACCGTATTTTATCTTTGGATTTCGCCGTATGACCCTTTTATTTTGTCGCCTACGGGGAAGGTGATCCCGATAATCGGAGTATGGAAAATAGTCTATGCTTTCGTCTTGGTACCTTTCTTGTTTTATATGAGTAATTCAGTCAACATAACGGACGGGGTGGACGGTTTGCTGTCTTCGCTCATGTCGATCGCCGGTGTCGGTCTTTTTGCCGTGAGTGGCCTCTTGGCACCCGTGCTTCCATATGTTTTGTCGACGATGACGTTGTCACTCGTGATCTCAGGCGGATGTCTCGGTTTTCTGTTGTTTAATCGTCATCCAGCGCGTATCTTCATGGGAGATACAGGTTCGCAGGCTCTTGGCATAGCTTTTGTTCTGCTGACTGTTGTGATGGGTGTTCCTTATCTTGCCGTTATTACGGGTTTCGTCTTCTTTTTTGAAGGTTTCTCTGTCGTTATTCAGGTGATCTATTTCAAGTCGACAGGCGGAAAGCGGATTTTTCGCATGTCGCCTATTCACCACCATTTCGAGCTGGGCGGATGGCATGAGAAAAAAATCGTGTTGGTGTTCAGCCTCGTTGGCGTCGTATCGTCGTTAGCGGGTTTCTTGCTGATGTCGTATCCATTATTTAGGAGGTAGCGATGTCTGAAACAGCTAACAAACTTTTATCCCCTCGCAAGTCTCGCAATCTGAAAAAGACCGAACGCCGACAGGCCGTTCTCGGCTATAAACAGCTCTCCTCTCATCGCCGTATGTCGCTCGTCTTCCTCTTTGTTTGGCTGATTTTGATTGCGTATGGACTGATGATGATGTTCAGTGCCAGCTACGGCATAAGTTTCGTTCAGTCAGGCTCGGCGATGCGAGCACAATCGCAACAGGTAGGCACTTCCGATCTTTCATCACCGATCAGAATGATTTGGGAGGCGGATGCGACGAAACTCGCAAAAAAGCAGGCGTCCTACATGATTGGCGGAGCATTGGCGGCTATCTTATTCGCTCTGATTGTTCCATTTCGTCAGTTAACTCGACCATCTTTGCGTTGGATTGTTTATATCGCCGTTACGTTATCCCTTGCATACACCTTCTTTAGAGGCGAGAGTTTCAACGGAGCCAAACGTTGGATGACAATTGCTGGCATCACATTTCAGTCTTCGGAGTTAGCAAAGGTAGGGGCGGTATTCTTCTTGGCTTCCTATTTTTCGAGCCGTCTGAAAAAGGGTGGAAAGGCTGTCAGGGCAAAGGACGGCGTGACTGGTCAGCAAATGACAAAGACAAAACGCCCTTCTCTGATGAAGCGAGCATCTAAAGACGTTGTTTTGCCCGGAATTCTGATGATTATCTGGATAGTTTTGATTGTTATTCAGCCACACCTTTCCGGGGCGGTTATTTTGACGACGATATGTCTTGTCGTATTCTTTTTTGCGCCGATACCGCCAAAAATCAAGCTTATCGGGATCGTCCAGCTATTAGTCATTGTTCTCGTGGTCGGCATCGCCTTCGCCGCCATCTACGAGTGGAAGACAGGTCAATCGCCCGTCAGCTACATCAATCAGCGCTTTTCCCATGCCGCGCGAAGATTGGACACCTTCCAGAATAGACAAGCTGTCAGTGTAGACGATCGCATGCAGATCGAGCAGGCGGAGATTGCCTTGGGCTCGGGCGGATTAACGGGAAAAGGTTTAGGAAAAAGCGTCCAAAAACTCAACTGGCTCTCGGAAGCTCATAACGATTTTATCTTGTCAATCATCGGTGAAGAGCTGGGCTTTTTAGGCATTGTTGCGGTTATAATAATGTTTATTGCTTTCCTTGTCGCAGGCCTTATGGTTGCTAAACGCGCTGCGACTCATATGTCGGTACTCGTCGCTGCGGGGTATACGGTTATGATTGCAATTCAGGCTTTTCTTAATATGGCTGTGGCGGTAAGTCTGATACCTGCGACCGGTATTTCACTTCCCTTCTTCAGCTATGGAGGCACGGCGAACATCTTCTTTTCCTTTGCGGCGGGGTTCGTACTCTGTGTTTCGAAAAGCGGCAAGAAAGAAAACCGCGAACTGGCAGAGATTCTCGATAGTACGCATTATAGAAAGAATGAAAATCGTGATAAATCAGCTCTTGAGGATGACGGCGCGGTGGGTTACGCTATACAACAGATGTAAAGATTCTCGATTCCATGTAGAATTATGATAAGTTGACCGTGGATAAGGTAGAAGATGGCTTCGGAGAAAGGTCAGGAAATTATTAAGAACGATAGTAAGACTGTTCTCATTGCAGCCGGCGGTACGAGCGGTCATATATTCCCTGCGCTTGCTATTGCAAAAGAGCTTCGTTCCTCCTGTCCTTCCTGTCGCATTGTTTTCTGCGGTGTCACCGACGGACTCGAACACAAGACGGCTTTACAAGAGAACTTTGAGTTCAGACACGTGACGGCACAAAATCTTCCTTCAAAAAACGACCCTCGCTATTGGAGTTGGTTGAAGCGGAATGTGCGCGGCATGCGACTCAGTTACAAAGCGATGAAGGAACTGAAACCTGACATCGTCATCGGAACGGGAGGCTATGTTTCCGCTCCTGTACTTACCATCGCAAAATTGTTGCGAATTCCTTACGTGTTACACGAGCAGAATTCTATCCCCGGCAGGGCGAATCGTTTTTTCTCAAAAGGTGCCGAGAAGGTCTTTATCAGCTACGACGTCAGTCGATCGTATTTTTCGAAGAAGAATAATCTTTACTTGACAGGCAATCCTGTTCGTCCTGATTTCTATCGTTTGGACTATGCAAGTGCCCGTGAATCGATCGGTATGGATCCTGGCGCCTTTGCCGTCCTTGTCATGGGTGGCAGTCTCGGAGCAAAAACGATCAACAATGCCGTTAGAGGTCTCGACCAAAGCGGTGAGTGGTCCATGCTGATCGAGCAACACCCGCAACTATCGATTATGGTCAGTACGGGAACGCAAAACGATGAGAGCGTCGCGGAACTATTGAGCACGATTCCTCATGTGTCGGCAACGTCGTTCTATCACGACGCGCCCCTACGGATTGCGGCTTGTGACTTTTATGTGGGGCGGGCAGGAGCGATGACTTGTGCAGAGATCACAGCGCTTGGCAAACCGGCGATACTGATACCTTATCCATTTGCTGCTGATGATCACCAGACGGAAAATGCCAATGTAATGAAAAGAGCGGGGGCTGCCTTTGTTTGTGACGACAGAAGTTTTGACAGTCATACTTTACTGGAGGTCATCAAAAGCGCTGTTGTGGAAAAAGATTTGCTTGCCGAGATGGGCGCAAAGGCGAAATCACTCGCAACACCCTACGCATCCCGTATGATTGCGAAAGAAATCATCGATCTGCTTTATCGACATGGATCGCCGAAACGATAGAAAAAGAAAAATTGACAGTCGTCATGCGATAAAAGGACCTCCGAAAAAACGTCGGCGCAGGTCGTCCAAAGATTCTCATTTACAATACGGTTATTCAGATCGTTTCGAACCGTCACCTTTTTATATTGAGAACCGTAAAAAACGCGAAAGAGATCGACGTCGCAAGATGATTGTCGGTTGGCCACTTGCCATTTTAAGTGCCGTCGCTCTCATTATGGTGATCGCCACACTTGTTGCCTATTTGCCGCAGTTCTATATTGAGCGCGTCACAGTGAGTGGCTTGAGATTGATTGCACGTGAAGACATTATGGAGTTGATCGACAAGAGCCCGGGAGAGCACTTTATCGGTGGTATCGGTGGAGAACCGATTCATTATCTAACACTTCGCTACGGCAACATAGAAGATAAGATTAAGGAGACGCATCATCTTGTCCGCTCAGTGAAGGTTCAGTTTCGTTTCCCATCTGAAGTGCGCGTTACGGTTGTAGAGAAAACGGAAATTCTTGCCATTCGCATAACCGGAGGATTCGCGTTACTGGACAGTGAGCTGAGCGTGATCCGTATCGCCAACGAACGCGATTTTGATATTCCTGTGTTAGAAGGCATAAGAGTAGAAAGCACTCCTTTAGTCGATGAGAAAATTGAAGTCGGTGACGAGACGCAACTGTTTTCAGCGATCAATATCACGGCTTCTCTAATCGAACACGACATGAAGAACGACGCGAATGACGGGCGCGCTTCCCTCATGCAGCTTGTGAGACAAATCAAGCCGGTTACAGACCACGCATTTTATCTCTTTATACCTTTGTCGCGAGGAGGGGAAATACGTGTTAAACTGGAAGACAACAGGTTATTACAGGACAGACTGAAGGTTTTAAGCTACCTTCTCGGGGAGGGCGATCTCCAAAGTCGAGGATCGGGAGAGCTGGATCTTACGGGCCACTCAGTTTTTTTCAGACCTGATGCGGCATGAATTATTACTATTTGATGTCATGACATCTCATAATGACTCAATTACGAATGATGAGAGGAGGGAAAAACGTTGATCGTATTGATAGGTTTACTGATCGGGTTGATCGCGGGTCTATTTCTTGACGTGACGATACCCTCGGGGCTTACCCCTTATCTCGCTGTCTTGACGCTTGTCGGCATTGAGGCGCTGACTGCATCATATAACGCCATGCAGCGCAAAGAGTTTGCACCGGCAAAATTTGTTATTGAATTATTATCAAACCTCGTTATATCAGGCCTTTTGACGGCATTAGGCGTTCAACTTAAATATGATTTCGCTTTTGTGATCGCCTTTGTTTTTGCATACCGCATCTTCAGAAATATCAGTTTCATTTCACGCAATTCATATTTGAAATTTAAGGCTTGGCGGGCTTCACGCCAGAAAGATGAGGTTGCTGAGGAGCAGTGAACCTGCTTATGCAGCCTCATTAGTGATACTTGAAATCAAACCTGTAATGACATCCTGATAAGTTTTTCGCAATTGAAAATTAATATATTCTATTTGTTAAAATGGTTGCTATTCGTGTTTGTGTAGTGTAGAATGTCGACATGGTGCGGATGGGTTTGCTTTCTTGATGGCAAAGGCGCGATTTTATCGATGTTAGCTTGTAATGACATTTCCGCACAGCGCAACAGAACGTTTGGTAAGGAGCTTAACAGTGTTGGATTACAATTTTGATATTGCTATGACCGACGATCTCTACGCAACGATCCGCGTGGTCGGCGTCGGCGGAGGTGGATGCAATGCCGTCAATCGAATGGTCGACGGAGGCGTGCAGGGTATTGAGTTTATTGCTGTCAATACGGATCATCAGGCTTTGTTGCGTTCAAGGGCCAGTCAGTCGATTCAGATCGGCGAGAAGGTGACTCGCGGACTTGGTGCCGGCGCAGTGCCTGAGATCGGTCAAAAGGCTGCCGAGGAGAATATCGAGGAGATTTCAAAGGCGATCGAAGGGTCCGATATGTTGTTTATTACGGCAGGCATGGGAGGTGGAACGGGAACGGGTGCCGCCCCCGTCGTAGCGCAAGTGGCCGAGAAGCTCGGTATCTTGACTGTCGGCGTTGTGACGATGCCTTTCCGATTCGAAGGTTCGAGAAGGCGCCAAAATGCCGAGAAGGGTGTCCGTGAATTACAACAGCACGTCGACTCCTTGATTGTTGTCCCTAATGACAAGCTCCTGGAGATTGCAAGTGACGATACGACGATTGACGAGGCTTTCGGCTTGGCTGATCGCGTTCTCCAATATGGCGTATCAAGCATCTCCGACCTTGTTGCTGTTCCCGGCTTAATCAATCTCGACATGGCGGACGTTAGACGCGTCATGACGGATGCCGGCGTATGCCACATGGGAATCGGACGCGGAAGCGGCGAGAGCCGTGCGGCGACGGCCGTCAAACAAGCAATGTCCAGTCCGTTGCTTGAAACGACCATCGATGGCGCGCACAGCATCATCATCAACTTCACCGGCGGGCATGACATGAAGATCAAAGAGATCAATGAGGCCGCCTCGCAGGTTCGCGAAGCTGTTTCTCCCGATGCCGATATTATCTTCGGCGCCGTTGTTGATGAGAATATGCAAGATGATCTCATTATCACGATCATTGCGAGCCGTTTTGAGCAGGACGCCTTCCAAGGCAGATCTTCAAAGCTCGGTCAAGCGCAAACGCCCTTGTCATCTTTTAATGTGCCTTCGCGAGGCTCGCAGAGCGCACAGAGATCGACAATTGATGATCTTCCCGATTTTCTCCGTCCGCAACGTAGCGGTGCGCAGCAGCCTATGAGAGGTCGTAGCGATGTTCAGGCGACCGGTTTCAGCCGTAGCAGCTCTCGTCAAACTGATCGTGAAATGATCGACATGATTCAGAGAGCATCTGAGCATGCGGCGAGACAGGAAGCGACGGCGCCGCGCGTACTTGACGAGGCACCGGCGGTCGACTCGCGACAGGCAAAATCTCGTCAGAGTCGTCAAGATGGGCGCACGCTTCCTTGGTTTTTACAGGATGAAGATGACGACCGCGCTTAATCCGGCGAAGCGGTGATGTCCGTGGAATCATGCGGTACATGACTGTTGTATCCGCTGGATAGATTGACACTTGTGGCCGGATCGATGATCCGGCCATGTTATTTTCTTAGGAGGCATTCATGAAGTGTCCGGCTTGTGAAAGCAATGACGACAAAGTAATCGATTCGCGCCCGGCTGAAGATGGAAGTTCGATACGTCGCAGGCGAGAATGCCTAGTTTGCGGTTCTCGCTTTACGACATACGAGCGAGTTGAAGATATGCCCCTCATGGTGATTAAAAAGGACGGGAGCAGGCAGCCCTTTGATAGACAAAAACTGATCATCGGGATTATGAAAAGTTGCGAGAAACGTCCGATTACGACAGAGCAGATCGAGCATCTGATCGACAACATCGAACACACGGCGATGAATGCGCTGAAACGGGAAATTTCAACAGCTGAAATTGGCGAACAGGTGTTGAAACAATTGCGAAAGATTGATGAAGTTGCTTATGTCCGTTTTGCTTCAGTTTACCGCGCTTTCAGTGACATCAACTCTTTTATATCGGAGATAAGCGCTTTGACAGTAGGCGATGAAGGAAGCGATGACTCAACCGGTTCGTGTTAACGGATGATGCATGTCAGAATGAATGATGATAAAGGGAGTAATAATAGATGGATGAACCGAAACGAGTTTTGATTATAGATGATGACAAGCATATTAGTGAGCTTCTCAGGCTGTACTTTGAGAAGGACGGGTTTAATGTGACGGCGGGATATACAGGAGATACCGTTTTACCGCTCGTCCGAGCGGTAAACCCCGATGTCATCATTCTCGATTTGATGCTTCCCGGTATGAGCGGTTTCGATGTGATACGAGAGCTTAGGCGCGAATCGGATGTTCCTGTTCTCATGCTGACGGCGAGGAGCGACACACTCGATAAAATTGTCGGGCTTGAACTTGGCGCTGATGATTACATACTTAAGCCTTTCGAGCCGAAAGAATTGTTGGCGCGCGTGAAGGCCGTGCTGCGACGGACGAGGAGTGCGTCGTCCGGCGTAAAAGAGGGGGAGGATGTGAAGGATAATGTCGTGTCATACCCCGGGCTGGTTGTTGATCGTATACGCTATACCGTACGGGTCGGTGACGAGGAGATCGATATGCCGCCTAAAGAATTGGAATTGCTCTTTTTCTTGGCAACGCACCCCAATCGTGTCTTCACGAGAGACCAAATACTCGAGAGCATATGGGGGATGGATTACTACGGTGAGCAGCGCACAGTCGACGTACATATCAAGCGCATTCGCGAGAAACTTGATGTGATCGATCATCCGCTGTGGCAGATAAAAACAGTATGGAGTGTCGGTTATAAATTCGAGGTAAAGGACGACGAAATATAGTGAAACGGCGCGGCCTCTCCATCTACGCACGCACACTGCTGAATATCTCAGCCGCGATTTTTGCTGTCTTCCTGATTCTTGCGCTCGTGTATGGCACGGTATACAACGTGTCGACATCGAACCAGAGGCAAGAAGAATTAAGGCGCTATGCGCAGGAACTCGCAATTCTGACGGAAAGGCGTATGGATGTTGCTCACACAACGTTTGTAACGGGCGATATTACCGGTTATATCTCTTTTGCGACACGTTCGACCGGTGCGTACGTATGGGTTGTCAATTCAGAGAATGAAATTATCTATAACACGGGAATCCCGTCCGATACCATCGGAAAACTCGAAAGAAGCGGGGACGGAGTACGCGCCGATTTCATTTTACCGGAAGTGGCGAGAAATACGGGACACGTCGCATATTGCCATAGGGGAAGTCAGACGGGTTTTTATCATTTGTTGCCTAACCCGACTATATGGCTCGTCGCAAGCGCCCCCATCGGAACGCGTGGCGATCTTTACACGGGCGAAGTTATCCTTCTCAGACGCCATTCACCCGATACATTCAGCGCTTGGCTCGTCGATAATAACGTCCATATATCGTTCGCTCTCGCGTATATCGTCTCGCTTGCAATTATCATCTGGCTCTCGCGCAACATCACGAATCCGATATCGGTACTCGCAAAGACGGCAGACTCCGTCTACCGTGGCGACCTGACGGCGCGTGTTCAGCTGGGAAAGGATCGGAAAACGCTCACTTTGCCTGATCATGATAGTGATCGGAGCGCGGAATCGGTGATGCGCGAGGATGACCTGACGAGACTCGTCAGGACGTTCAACACGCTTATCGCCAAATTTGAGATGCGTGAGAACGAACACCGTGAGTTTCTCGGCAATGTGTCTCATGATTTACGCACTCCCGTGACATCCATTTCCGGATTTATTGAAGGTATGCGCGATGGGACAATTTCTCAGGACAAATTCGAGTATTACCTCGATATCATTAAAGCCGAGGCGGATCGTTTGGAAGAATTGATCAACACGTTGTTTGAACAGACAGACCAGATGGAATCTCAGGAATTAAAGCAGACGGTTTTTAATCTGCATGAATGGATTAATCGTGTTCAAATCTCGTTCGAGCCTATGCTCCGCGAAAAGAAAATTCATCTATTGCTTAATCTCGACAAGAGCGTCAAGGGGGAACTTAAAACGATCGGAGATGTGGGACAACTGACGCGCGTTCTTAACAACGTCGTGTCGAATGCGATCCGTTTTGCTCCTCGCGGGGGTCTCGTGACGATCAGTACGAAAGCGGAAGAACGCTACGTCTGTGTCATTGTCGAGGACAATGGCCCCGGGATCGGTGAGAGGGATATTCCCTACGTTTTCGATCGCTTTTACAAAGCAGACAAATCGCGCGGTCAGGAAGGATCGGGACTGGGTCTCTATATCGCCCGCGCACTGATCAATCGTCATGGGCAGACCATCGAGGCGGGTTCGTCCCTTGAACTTGGCGGCGCGAAAATTACCTTTACCATCGCGCGTCCATAAGGCTGTTCATATATTCGTAAAATACGGAGATTACAATGGTATGAGCGATCTAGGACCCCGCCTCTTTGAGGCGATGAGATTAAGTCACGTTATATGAGTGAGGTGAGCGCATGACAAGAAGAGAGAGATATGTCGTCATTTTCTTGGCGCTGTTTACTGTTTTCTCCACGGTTATTCCGCTTTCCTGCGATGACTACGTTCCCAACGGTGAAGAGACAATTACATCCACAACGACTACAACGACAACGACGACAACCACTCAACCGAGTCCGTCGAAAACTACCGCACCTACGCCATCGACAAGCGTTACAAGCGGACCTGACGTGACGACGGAACCATCCAGCACCTATGTGACTCCTGTGTTTCCCGTCGGAGAAATCTACAACGACATTTCTCCTGCCGTCGTTTCCGTGCGCGTATCCATTCCCGCCACTTCACTTTACAACAAGCGCGATGAAATCTTCTCCGGATTACTTATCGACGAGTCCGGGCTCATCATCACAACGTATAGCCTTATGGAGCGTGCCATCGATTATCGAGGCAATCTTTTGAGAAATGCATCCATCAGCATTTTCGTGAATGGCATGCCAAAAGCATTTCCCGCTACACTTGTCGGTTATCATTCGTCAACCGATCTCGCTCTCCTGAAAATTGTGAACCCCGACAAGCTCGTCTTTCGCGCCGCACCTCTTGCAAAAGATCCTGCGTTCTACGTCGGAATGCAAGTAGCCAGTATCGGTTATCCTCCGATGACGGTGTCAACGGGCGGTCTGACGATGGGTTACGTGACGTCGATCTATCGAAAGACGTTCGAAGAGGACGGAGCGCCGCTCGGTCTGATCGAAACGAGCATTTCTACGATGCCGATATACGCCGGTTCTCCGCTTGTCAATGCGAAAGGAGAAGTCGTTGCGATCGTGAGCGGTTATCTGAAGCGAATATATGTACAGAATCAAGGTTACGCCGTGCCGTCAACGATTGTCGCCAATGTAGTCAACCGGATACAGTACGATGCAAACGGGTCGATGATGAGAAAGGCAGCTCTCGGCATTACGGTGCTCAATGATGACGATACGCTCGCGATGATGGAAATGTACGGTTATCCGAACGGGCTGTTTGTTTCCACCGTTGTGCCTGAAAGCGCAGCCTATACGGCGGGACTCAACCAAGGGGATATCTTGCTGACACTCAACGGCGAGTCAATGGAGCTTGTACAAGACCTCATGCTTTTCCTCGAAGAACAGGCCATCGGTACATTGGTGGAGATCGTAATCTATCGGCCGTCGGAGGACAAGACTTTGACGCTGACGACCTATCTTTTGGAGGAAAAACCGTGAGTAACGGTAGCGGGAAGGAGCGAAAACGTGCGCGTAAAATCGTTTCACTCCTCTTGGAGCAATATCCGCAAGCTGAGTGCACACTGGCATACGGATCTCCATGGGAGCTTCTCGTCGGCGGTATTCTCGCGTCCCAGTGTACAGATGAGCGCGTGAATAAAGTGACGCCGGTCTTATTTAAACGTTATCCCGATATGCATACTCTTGCCTCGGCGAATCGACGCGATGTCGAGGAGATCGTGAGAAGCTGTGGGCTTTACAAAACGAAAGCCAATGCGCTCGTGAATACCTCCGCGATAATTCTCGACCGTTTCGACGGGCAAGTGCCTCGGACGAGAGAAGAATTGATGGAGCTTCCGGGTGTCGGTCGAAAGATCGCCAATCTAATATTGAGCGATGCATTCGGCTTTCAGGAGATTGTTGTCGATACGCACTGCGCTAGAATCAGCCGTTTGCTCGGTTTTACGGATTCCGACAATCCCATCAAAATTGAACGGGATTTGCTGGAAGTTGTGCCTGAGGATTCGCGTACGCTCTGGGGTCACCTGATGGTCGCACACGGGCGTGAGCTTTGTAGGGCACGTTGCCGCATGTGTTACTCATGTCCCGTCCGCCCGTACTGTCGGTACGGCGCGG
>JAAZKT010000112.1 GCA_012799695.1 Clostridiaceae bacterium | reverse complement strand
TGTAAAAACGGACCGCGCGTTCCGACCGAGAGGCGGAAGCGCGGTTTTTAATTGCACCGCATCCCGAAACAAGCAAAACCCCAAGGTCCATCGACAAGAGGAATTGGAGGTTTTATCGATGAAAAGACTGAAAAAGGGGAGCGTCCTCGCGGTAATCTTGGCGCTCATGGTAACGTTGACGGCTTTTGTCCTGCCGACAGCTTATGTGTCGGCGGAAGGGGAACTTGTCAACGTCACGTTTGTCGTGACAGGCTCGAAGATTCTCGAAACTAAAGAGGATCACGCGACAGCATATGAGGAAGGACCGTGGGTTGACGAAACGGTTATGGTGGCTAGCGGCAAGACGGTGACCGATATCACGAGACAACAGCTCGACGATCCCGGAGCAGGGAGATCTGTCGTCATTTTTTCAAGCACGTACGGGTCGTTTCTAAATGAAATCGCTGTGGGGGACAGAGTAAATACCGGCGGTGTCACCAATGGTCTAAACTCTTACTGGGAGCTTTTTATCAATGACAAGAGCGCACAAAGCGGAATGGACGACATCACGGTCGCAGAAGGCGATAAGATAGAGTGGAAATTCGTCAACGATCCGAGATTCCCGCTCAGTGTCGGCCAGGAGACGGCAGACCCCGCCCTTGCCTTAACTCCGACCCCCGATTACTGGACGAGTTTCTCATCGAGCAGTTTTCACAATGCCGCCAAGAGTATGGAAGGTACGCTTGAGAGCAACTTCAAATTGATTTGGAGCAAGCCGTTCGGCGAGAAACATGAGTCACCGTGGGGTGACTATTACGACACGAAGTCGGACTTTCTGATCGTCGGTGGCAACCTCTATTTCGCCGCCGGTAAGGAGTTGTTCAAACTCAACCAAGACGGTGAGATCGTCGCGAAAGAGACGCTTCGCAACGGCATCGGCTTTTTCGGTCGTATTGCGTATGATTACGGACTGATCGTCGTCCCTCTTGAAGGCGGTGCCGTTCAGGCGATCGACGCAAAGTCGATGAAGACGAAGTGGGTTGCCGAGGCGCAGGACCTTCTGACCATCTGGGCATCCAACGATGACGGAGTTTGGCAACCCGTAAATTACGGCATTCAAAGTCTCTCGACGCTTCTTATTGCAGACGAAGTCGCCTACGCCGTGACTACGGCAGACGGAGGTTCCGGTCCGTCGCCGGGAGGAATCATCCGCGCGATCAAGATGGCGACGGGCGAGACGCTGTGGCAGTACCAAAATTCGACTGCCGGCTATTACTGGGCAGGTCCCGTAAAAATCGGGAAGTGGATTGTTATTGGAAATGACGGCGGCGCTCTCGAGGTAATCGATGCCGATACGGGCACTCAAGTGGATGCAAGCGCAAAGAAAATCGGTGCTCCGATCCGCTCAACGCTCGTTCATGCCGATGGAAAACTCTACTTTACCTCTCGTGACGGAATGTTTCATGAGATCTCTTTCAATAAAGAAGATGGCAGTTTCGGCACGCTGCGAAGTGTCAAGATAGGAGTTATGTCGACCTCAACGCCGACGATTTACGGAGGCAAAGCCTATGTCGGAGGAGCGACCGAGGCCGGTTTCCCAGGAAAGGGCGTATTTCTTGAGATTGACCTTGCCACCATGTCGATTGACTTTCAATACGAGATCACGGGCGATGTAAAATCGGCACCGCTTGTGATCGCGGGTGACAAGGGACATCCTTTCGTCTTCTTTACGGCGAACAACGAGATCGGCGCCCTGTACGTCTACGACGGCGAAACGGTCAAAATGGCGTATGAACCTGACCAAGAACGGCAGAATTACTCGATATCAAGCGCCGTAACGGATGCGAAGGGAACCATCTACTATTCCAATGACAGCGGGCACATCTTCGCAATACAAATGGTGGTAAAGGGAGCGGAAGCAGGTGGCGACACGCTGCCGCCGACCGGTGAAAGTCAGGGACTCCCACTTGTCGGACTCTTGTTTCTCACTCTCTCCGCGATGTTTGTGTACGTGACAATTGTCAACAAGAATCGAGAGGCGACGACGCTCAATGACGGAGGGATAATCGGTCACAGTCGTCGGTGATTCATGTGGAGGGCTTGCGCGCGTCGGTGGACTGTTATACGCCTGATGCGCACAAGCCGCTCGGTTTTTCCTTAATACATTGTGGTCGGTATGAGTGTTGCGGAAGAATTGTAAACACATAAGTAAAAACGTACTGCAAACCGTCGTCATATTGTTTGCGGTTTGTTTGCTTGTCTTGAGCTGTGTCGCATGTGTGTTGCCTGCGAGCGAGAGTGAGGGTACGAGTACGACAGGTCGTTTTGTTGAACCGAATCCTACGACCGCCGGTGAACCTCCGGCCACAAGCCAAACGACGACGGAAAGTGTTCCGCACAGCACTTCGACATCCGTTGCGAGTACACCATCGTCAGCGAGTGGGCATATCACCGCCTTGACGACAAGGAGACGATCGGAAACGACGACTTCGACGACAGCGTCGGATAAGATCACCGTCACAATTATTGTCGAGTGTCGCAACGCCGTTCAGCGAAAAAAAGAGTTTTCCGGTCTGGAGGATAAAATTGACTATATGATCGAGCGACAGCTATGTACTTCCGATGGAGACATGCTCAAACAGACGGCGAGCTATCCGCGTGGCACAACGGTGTTGGACGCCCTTCTGTCGCTTCCTTTGAGTGTTACGGTCAGTACGTTCAATCCCGGTTACATTGTGGCGATTGGAGGACTTGCGGAAAAAGAGGGCGGACCCAGTAGTGGGTGGATCTACTATGTAAACGGCGTCTTTGTTATGAAAGGCAGTAACCAGTGTATTCTGAATGACGGCGATGTCGTACACTGGGGCTACACAATTGAGGTAGGCGACTTCAATTAACGTAAAGTAGAAAAGGAGTTTTTGGTTCATTGGTTCTCAAACACTACCATCCAACCGTTATCTTCCTTTATTTCTTAGCCGTATTGTTGGTCACGATGCTCGTGCGTCACCCCGTCATCGCAGGTATTTCTTTTTTATTTGCCGTTCTTTTGAGATGCCGTGTGATCGGAGTCGCCAAAGCGTTGAGATCGTTGCTCTATCTCTTACCGATGCTGTTGCTGATCACATGTATTAACGCTTTAGTGAATGAAAGCGGTATGACTGCGCTATTTACGATTGGAGGCAGGTCTTTCACTTTGGAGGCGCTTTTGTACGGACTCGTCTCCGGTCTGACGCTTCTGTCGGTTATCTTATGGTTTTCCAGTTATAGCGACTTGATGGAGAACGGACG
>JAAZKT010000016.1 GCA_012799695.1 Clostridiaceae bacterium | reverse complement strand
TGGAATGCCTTGCCCTCGACACAATTTCCTTTGTACTCATCGATCGGTTTTCCGTAAATACGACCTTCGGGACGATAACGGTAACCGTAAATCTTCCCGTGCTCATCGAGTTCGCGCAGAAACTCCGGCGCAAGTTGTTTATGATACTCTTCGGGAATGTAGCGCAATGCGTTTTTTAATGCCGTCGCGCGCTCGCCTTCTGACAAGTTCGCCTCGCGACGCGGCGCGCGGCGGATGCCCTCGACAAATGACGGCGAAGGAGGCAACGTACCATCGAGCCTGACCGTCATGTATTTCTCAATTTCAGCGTTTTTCATGATGAACCTTCCCCTCAAAAATTGCATGGATCTCTAACAACCTCATTGTACCCGAGCGAAAAGCCTTCTCCAACCTCCCCATACCTTTTGCCGAGTCTATCCATTCGTTATGGGAAACAGACAGCGTAGCTTTTATTGTTTCTTTCGAGTTCCGCCAAGTATGTCCGTGCGCGACTAGGTGAGTTCTTTTCGCTGCTATCGATTAACTCTTGTATAATTATCTATGACTGTTACAGAAAGCGGTATCGTTATGGCGTACTCAATTGGGATTGATCTCGGAGGGACTAACATCGTAGCGGGAATCATCGATGATACCTACAAGATTGTCGATCGCGAACGCGCGAAAACAAGGGCGCCGCGGCCGGCAGAGTTCCTCGTCGATACAATGGCGCAGTGCATCGACACATTGTTAATGCGCCAAGGTATTTCCGTTTCAACCATTCGTTCCATCGGGATCGGTATTCCGGGAGTTGTCGACTTGGAGACGGGTATGTTGCTGCACGCGACGAACTTATTTCTCAAAAATGTCGATTTCCCTGCGCTCATGAAGATAAGATTTCCCGACATTCCCGTTTTTATCGCAAACGATGCCGATTGCGCAGTTTTCGGTGAATACCATGCCGGAGCCGTACATAATTATCAAAGCGTGCTCATGCTGACTCTTGGCACCGGTGTCGGAGGCGGTTTCGTCTATGACAAAAAAATCTTTCGCGGAGGAACAGGGTTCGGGATTGAGCCCGGACACATGGCGGTAGAGGCGGGAGGTCATATTGCGTGTAATTGCGGACAGTGGGATTGTCTCGAAACGTACGTATCGATCCGCGGACTGAAACGCATGACTGAGGAAGCGTTGCTCCGCAATGAAGAGACAATTTTACGCCATTGCGTTTCGTTGGGGGAGTCGTCTTTCAATACGCGTCTCATCTTTGAAGCGGCAACCGCAGGCGACAAAGTCGCGATCGAGATCGTTGAGCGATTCGTTCACTATCTCGCGCTCGGTATCCGAAATCTCGTCGTTCTCTATAGGCCGCATATGATTTTGCTCGGCGGCGGGATCAGTCACGCGGGAGACGTTCTGTTGGAACCGTTACGTACGCAAGTCGCCCTGACAACGGTCAGCGGCGACGTGCTGCCGCCTCCACCGATTGAGCTTAGTCGTCTTGGCAATGACGCCGGCGTGATCGGAGCCGCCATGCTCTACAGCGAGGGGCAATCCCTATGACTGAAGAATATTTAGACAATACACATTTGTGAATAAATACGCCAAAACGATTGTTTTTTGAAAATAAGTCGGTTACAATGTGAAACACAGAGTGTTTGCGTCGTGCTTTTTTGATGTAAAAGTGTCGGCTCGTGCTTTCTGCGTTTCTAATCAATTAATTGTGTGAAAAGGAGTTTTTATGGATCAGATTCTTAAAGCACTTCAAGAAGCGCTTGAAAGCGGTGAGGATACTGTCCTCGCGACCGTGACGGCAAGCTCGGGTGCGACACCGCGTGGCGCGGGCGCCCGCATGTTGGTCGGAAAGGCGGGTCGCTTGGCAGGAACGGTAGGCGGTGGAGCTGTCGAATACCAATCAATCATCATTGCACAAGAGGCGATCGAAGAGAAACGTTCGAATATTCACCAGTTTATTCTGACGAAAAACCAGATTGAAGACATCGGGATGATTTGCGGCGGCAGTGCGACGGTGCATTATCTCCATTTGTACGGTAATGACGATGCACTGCTTGAGATTGTGAAGGAGGCGCGCGACGCGATTCGAGAACGCCGTCCGAGCTGGTTAGTTACCGACATCAGCGAGGAGAATCAGTTGGGACTCGCACTCTTTACGGCGCCGGCGGGGACGAACCCCGCCAACCCTGATTTTTCCGTTGAGGGATGGTCGTTTAAGGGCTTCCCGGAAGATCACCCCTGCACGATCGCACTGCTCGACGATCCTCGTATGCTGTGTCAACGCGGGCATGCCGTCAGTTTATGCGATCACACATTTTACGTCGAGGAGCTTGTAGTCCCCGGCGTTGTTTATATCTTCGGAGGCGGTCACGTCGCGCAAGCGCTTGTTCCGGTGCTCTCGCATACGCATTTTGCCGTCGTCGTCCTTGATGACCGCGAGGAGTTCACTGATCCTGCCCTATTCCCCGGCGCGTACGACGTGCGCATGTGTGATCTCGACCATATTGATAAGAGCGTATCGATCGGACCGGATGATTTCGTCTGCATCATGACGCGTGGACATAAGAACGATCTCGATGTGGAGGATCAAGTGTTGAAAACGCCGGCACGGTACATCGGCGTGATCGGCAGCATGCATAAGGTTCGAACCGTCGACGCCATTCTCATGGAGCGCGGACATTCCGAGGAAGCGGTAAACCGTGCCATATCCCCCATCGGGCTCGATATCGGTGGCGAGACGCCGGAAGAAATTGCCATCAGCATCGCCGCGCAGTTGATTGCCGTACGCTCGGGAAAGATTGAACCGAAACGACCGGGACGCCTAAGTCTGTAAGGTGTGGAAAAGGAAACCGAAAGGATTCTTATGACAGCCATAAAAGAAAAGACATTCATGTATCCTGCCAACGAACGCGGTATCATGATGTTCGCGCAGTCGGCGCTGTTCCACGAGGACGGCTCGCGCAAGGGTCATTTGCTCGTGACGGGTGTGATCGGGAGCGGAAAATCTACTTTCGTGCAACGATACCTTGAAGATGCCGAATTGAATCCTTCGGGATATATGACAATTCGCCACACCAGCAGAAAAAGCCAAAAAATGGGTTTTTCGCATATACCGGCAGGTATACAGCGTGAGACGGGTCTATTAACCGTCCGCCACCAAAACGGATCAACTTTCCCGAAAGACTGCTTCCTCATCGTTGAGGGAGAGGATAGTCGGTTTGATGTCGGCCAATTTGCAGACAAGGCGTTCCCGTTGCTCGAGAAGCATGGTGACGTTATCGTTCTTGATGAGCTAGGCGGTGTCGAACTTGTGGACGATGAGATCTTCAACCGTGTGATGCAAGTACTTGATAACGAGACAACGCCTGTCATCGTCGTCTGGAAACACGATCGATCGCTTGAAGAGACGCTCTCGCATTCTTATCTTCCCGAATCCGATAAAGCCGTACTCAGAGAGAGACGTCGCGCCATTCTGGCGCACGATTCCCTGACAAGCGTCATGCTCGAAAGCGACGGCACGATCACGAAAGAGTTGGAAGAGATTCCCGATGAGCTCATAGAGGGTGGACTGAAGAGGCATCTCGTTGTACGGTTCGGCATTATGGGTGCGATTCTCATCGTGCTGATCATTATTTCGTTCGCTATCGGGTGGTACTGGATCAATCCGATTACGATTGTTCGATACTTTTGGAGTCAACTGTGGGGGACGGGGGAAGTGTTCGCGGAAGCGGTCACGACTGTCATCGTCAATGTTCGCTTGCCGCGTATTTTGTTGGCGATTCTCGTTGGTTCGGGTCTTTCTGTCGCGGGGCATACGTTTCAAGGTGTATTTCAGAATCCGATGGTGTCCCCCGACGTACTGGGAGCATCTTCAGGAGCGAGTTTCGGTGCGGCATTGGCGATTTTAGCGGGATTCGCGTCGACGGGGATTACGCTCATATCATTTGTGTTCGGGTTGCTTTCCATTATTCTCGTTCTCTTCATCGCTTCCTTTGTCAAGGCAAATAAGTTACTTTCGCTTGTCTTGACAGGTATCGTCGTCAGCTCACTGTTTTCCGCCGGGCTGTCGCTGATAAAATATACTGCCGATCCGACGAATCAGCTACCCGCTATCACATATTGGCTTATGGGATCTTTAAACTCGGCTCGAATGAAATCTCTCGTCTTCGCAGCCGCGCCGATTCTGCTCGGGATAGTCGTAATCCTTCTCTTACGCTGGCAACTCAATTTGCTTGCTCTCGGAGAAGAAGCGGCATCGACCATGGGCGTGCGTACGCGCCTGATCAGGACAATCATGGTGGTGGCGGCGACGCTTATCACCGCCACATGTGTCTCCGTGAGCGGTGTCATCGGTTGGATCGGACTCGTCGTACCGCACATCTCGCGCATGATGGTCGGGAGCGATAATCGCGTATCTTTACCGGCATCTGCGCTTATTGGGGCGAGCTTTCTGCTGTTCGTCGACAACATTGCGCGGCGCGCGACGACTGCCGGCATTCCGCTCGGGATATTGACGGCGTTTATCGGCGCTCCTTTCTTCGTATTCCTCATCCTTCGTGAGGGTAGAAAGGGAGTGACGTGATGATGAAGTCGGATCTTGCAATGACAAACGGTCTGCACATACAGGATGTTTCATTCAGCTACCGCCGCCAGAGCGAAGTGTTGAAGAACCTATCGTTCTCTGTTCCGCGCGGACGCGTCGTCGGCATCCTCGGAGCGAACGGCGCGGGCAAATCGACACTTTTCAAGTTGATTCTCGGCGTGCTCCCTTTACAGAGCGGCGAGATCAAGATCAATGGACGAAGTGTCAAAACGTTATCGAACCGCGAGCGCGCGAAACAAATGGCATACATACCGCAGACCCAGAGGGGTACATTTCAATTTACCGTTGCGGAAATGGTTTTGATGGGGACGACCGCCTCCTTCAGTATGTTTTCGCAACCGGGAAAACGTGAGCGCATAAAAGCGGCTGAGGCGATGAAGCTTTTGCAGATTGAACAATTCAGCGACCGTCTTTTTGATCAACTTTCGGGCGGCGAGCAGCAACTCGTTCTAATCGCGCGCGCAGTGGCGCAGGACGCCCCGATCCTGATTATGGACGAGCCGACGGCGAGCCTCGATTACGGCAACCAGATACGCGTCCTCGAGGAGATTCGCCAACTAGCCAATCGAGGTTACCTGGTGCTTATTTCTACGCACAATCCGCAACACATCTTTTTATATGCCGACGATGTTTTGCTCATTGACGGAGGAACTGCCATAGCGTTCGGAAAACCGCAGGACGTTCTGTCCGAAGCGCTCTTGTCGCACGTCTACCGCGTGCCCATCCAGCTCGAGAAGAGCGTGAGAACGGAGATGGTGACCGTTTTGCCCCACTTCGAGAAAATGCGCAATCACGATATGACGGATAGAAAGACAGACTGCAAACATGCATGCGAACGCACATTATGACGCAATGATTGTGCTGTTTCTCGGGTGATGGGAAGAGTAGGTGACACAAAGGGTTGAACGCGATGAAAATATCGCGATGAATGCGGTGAATGGATGCACCGCCAAAGGGTTAAACCAAAACACTTAGTTAGGGAGGAAAACATGAACAAGAAAAAGTTGACATGGATCTCGCTCGTTTTAGCGTTGATCTTGGCACTGTCGATGACGATCATGGGATGCGAACCCAAGCAACCCGATCCGTCCGACTCGTCTCAACCTGCCGCCAGCGACAAGACAGAACCTGCTCCGCCTGAATCGAAAGCCACGGAACCAGAAGAACCGAAGGAGCGTGTGTTCACCGATTCCGTCGGTCGCGAGGTGACGATACCAACGAAGCTGATGAGAATTGCACCATCAGGTCCGTTGGCTCAAATGGTGCTCTATACGGCGGCGCCCGACTTGCTTTGTGGAACAGCGAGACCATTCTCAGACACACAACTCAAGCTGATTAACAAGAAATACGGTGATTTGCCGGCGTTCGGTCAATTTTACGGCAAGAGTGGCGATTTTAACCTCGAGGCCGTTCTAGCGGCGAATACGGAAGTCATCATCGACATCGGTGAAGCGAAAAAGACCATCAAGGAAGACATGGACGGCATGCAGGAACAGATCAACACGCCCACGATCTTCATTGAGGCGACGTTTGCCGGTATGCCGAAGACGTATCGCGATCTCGGGGAGTTGATCGGAGACAACGCGAGGACTGAAGTGCTCGCCAAGTACTGTGAAGAGACGCTCGCACTCTGTAAAAAGGCAAAAGCTGAGGTTCCTCAAGAAAAAGTTGTCAAGGTTTACTGGGCATCTGGTGATCTTGGGCTCAGCACAAATGCTGTCGGCTCATTCCACAGCGAACTTCTCGACTACATTCCCGTTGTTAACGTGGCTGACGTCGAAGCCTCGTCGAAGGGCGGCGGCTCTGAAGTCTCCATGGAGCAAATACTCCAGTGGAATCCCGACTATCTACTCGTCGACGGTGCAGCTTTGGCGGAGGAGATTAAGAAAGATCCCGCTTGGGGTGCGCTTGAAGCTGTCAAAAATGATAAGATCATCATTATCCCCTCAGTGCCGTATGGTTTCATGGGCTATCCGCCATCCATAAACCGTTATTTAGGCGTGCGTTGGCTCGGCGCGACATTCTACCCGCAAATCTATATAGATTCACCGGAGAAACAAGTAAAAGATTTCTTCAAACTCTTTTACAGCATTGAGGTCGATGACGCCCAATTGGCAGAAATCCTCGCCGGCACGTTTGAGTAATGAACTGAACATAACGGATGCGTGCCGAGGCTGAGGATTGCCGAATCCGAACCAGCTATATAGGCAGGCTTGCTCGTCCGATACCTGTTCACACGAAGGACATCTCTAGCACAGAAACACTCTACTTTTAAAACAGGTATCGGTAGTAAGAGGATGCCCCGCGGTTACTCCGCCGCGAGGCATCCTTTTTGTCAGTTGACGATTAAGCGGATCACAAAAATCATCCTGTGTTCATTTATGTATATAATAGATTTGTGTTATCTGACTGATCGAGGCGATGAGCGATTGGGGCGAAGAAGAGATGACACGCACTATCATGAGTGCTTATCTTCTTTGATGTATTGATTGGGGGGATTTATGTTTCGAGTGGGACTTTCAGGCGCATTGATTGCCGATCAGGACAAGCATTGGGAAGGTTCAAACAGGCATTACGTGAACGATGCGTACATCCAATCGGTGTATACCGCGGGCGCCGTTCCTTTGATCATACCTGTGACGAACGACAGCGATGTGATCGATTACATTTTAGATATCTGCGGAGGCGTTATTTTGACCGGAGGCGTCGATATCTCACCTCTTGTCTATGGGGAGGAGCCTATCAAAGGTCTCGGAAAATTATCGCCGCAACGTGACGAGTTTGAGTTGCTTTTGTTCAGGAGAGCGCTCGCGCGCTCTTATCCGATATTTGGCGTCTGTCGAGGTATGCAGCTTATTAATGCCGCGCTTGGCGGGACGCTGTTCCAAAACATAGAAGACGTGCCGGAGTTCACTATCCAACATCTGCAGAAAGCCTGTCGACAAGCCGTCACACATCATGTCGACATTGAAGCAGGCTCCTATCTGATGGATGCTCTCGGCAAGACATGTCTCGTCAATTCATGGCATCACCAAGCGATCAAAGATCTCGCGCCCGGGCTTCGTGTCACCGCCCGGAGTCGGGACGGTCTCATTGAGGCAATCGAGTCGGACAATCCTGATATGCCGCCGATCATAGGCGTTCAATGGCATCCGGAAGAGCTTACCTCAACCATTCCCGGCATGGCGAAACTGTTCAAGAATTTCATAGAGCTGTGCAGAAAACGAGTGCACTAACTGTTTGTTGCGCGAAAAGCCATAACATTAAAAGAGGCTGTATCAATCCCGCTATTCTTGAGTGGTGTTGAGACAGCCCCTTTCGGTAAAGAAGCTATAACTTCTAAGTTTCATCGATTGATGTTAGTTTAGGGGGCGGCACGTAGGGAAGAGACCAGTCAAGCTCCTGATTGCAATACACGCAACGTTTCAGCGACAAAACGGGCACGTAACTGATAAGTTTATGACAGCGGGGGCAAAGATAGGCATCCGAAGTCGATTCGTGAACCGAATTTTTCCTAAGAGCCCCATATTTCATTCTCTTTCGAACGATTGTCGTTTTTATCAGATTCATAACATTTTCCCTATGACTATTGTATCATAAGCGGTTAGGTAGCTCTCCCGATCATAGTCTAAATGTTACGTGAACAAAGCCATTATTTTTGTGATTGTTGACTGTAATTTCATGCGCCATCGTGAATGATCATTCTTTGATTGTTTAGAAATTTGGTCACTTTGAAACAATCAAGGCGCTCAAGTAAGCGATGCTATAATGCCTGACATTGCGCAACAAAATAGGCAACCGCGCATCAGCACGGTTGCCTCGAGTCACGTTGTTTCTGTGTATTAATAAACGAGTGACATTATTCCGGTGGCGATGGCGAAATAGATGCCGAGAGCTGCCGCGTCGACGATCGTTGTGATGAGCGGAGCCGCCATGAGTGCAGGGTCGATCTTCAACTTTTTCGCCACGAGAGGGAGGACTCCGCCGATAATGGCAGCCATGACAACGGTGAAAATCATCGCCAGAGCGAGGATCGAGGCGGCGACGATGTCTTTGTTGAAGATAATGATGCGCAGGAAGCTGAGGGCGGCGAGGACGATACCGATGACAAGGCTCGTTGCCGATTCTTTCGCGATAACTTTGAAAAAATCGCTGAACTTAATTTCGCCCAGCGTCATGCCGCGGATCATCAGAGTGCTTGATTGAGCGCCGACATTGCCGCCCGTGCCTGTCAGCATCGGAACGAAGGAAACTAGGAGAGGTAGGGTGGTCCATGCTACCTCATTTTTCTGTAGGATGAGGCCGTTGAGCATCCCCGATCCCATCAGGATGAGCAACCACATGATTCGATTTCTTCCAAGCTCAAGGAAGCTCGTTTTGAGATACGGTTTTTCCGATGGAGAAATGGCCGCCATCTTCTCGAAGTCCTCGGTTGTCTCGTCTTGCAGGACATCGACCGCGTCGTCAACGGTGACGATGCCGACGAGTCTGTTTTCTTGGTCGACGATGGGAATTGATAGGAAGTCGTAGCGGTGGAAAAGCTTGGCGACTTCCTCGCGATCGACATCGGTCGTCGCATAGATGACATCTCGCTGCATGATCTCTTCGATACGCTCCTCATCCTTTGCAAGCAATAGGGTTCGGACCGAGGTGACGCCTTCCAGTTTGCGTTGTTCATCGGTTACATAGAGAGTATAAATGGTCTCGCGATCCTCTCCTACGGCTCGCAGATGAGCGATCGCTTCTGCGACCGTCATATCTTTCTTAAGTCGGGTGTACTCAGCCGTCATGATGCTTCCGGCGGAGTCTTCCGGATATTGTAAGTAGCGGTTGATCAACTGACGTTTCGCCGGAGAGACGAGGCGGAGAATGCGGTTGACCATATTAGCGGGCATTTCTTCGATAAAGTCGACCGCGTCGTCGATGAACAGCTGGTTGAGCATATTTGTCGTTTCTTCGTCTGTGAAAGCTTCAACGACTTGGAGTTGAGTTTCCGATTCTAAATGAGCAAAGACTTCCGCGCTCATCTCTTTCGGCAGCATGCGAAAGACAAATGCCGTTTCATCGTCGGGGAGCGTTTCCATAAAGCGGGCGACGTCTACTTCATGGTCGTGACGAAATTCGTAGATGAGTTGTGCGTATTTTTTATTTGCCAGGAGGTCTGTTAAGTATTCTATTTGCTGTTCATCGTACATGATTTCTTCGATCATTTCTTATCTCCTCGCTTTCTCTTAAATTTTAATAATGAGAAGGAAACCCCAACCTTATCATGATTCAAAGTCTCATAAAAAAGGAGCCTGACGCGATCTACCGGTCAGGCTCCTGCATGAACACACGGGCAGAGTCAGTCGCCTAATCATCATAACAATTTTACCACAGCGAAGTTTTAGTGCGATGCATTGAACGAGGGTGGAGTTTGTGAACTATTTGTAAGTTTGGCGGGGGAAAAAGCCCCTTTCTCCCGGAGTCATCGGCGGTTGGCTCCGGGAGAAAGAGACTCGCTTTGTTTCCACTCATTACACGAGAGCCATTAAACCGGTGGCGATGGCAAAGTAGATGCCCAGAGCCGCCGCATCGACGAGTGTCGTGATCAACGGTGCAGCCATGAGTGCAGGGTCGATTTTCAGCTTTTGTGCGATGAGTGGCAGGATGCCCCCTATAACGGCCGCCATGACGACGGTGACGAACATCGCCAAGGCGAGGATGGCGGCAGCGATGATGTCCTTGTCGAAGATCATGACACGGATAAAGCTGAACACGCCAAGAACCGCACCGATGAGAATGCTTGTCGCGGACTCCTTGACGACGACTTTGAAAAAATCGCTTAGCTTGATTTCACCGAGAGTCATACCGCGAATCATCAGAGTACTCGACTGCGAGCCGACATTGCCGCCCGTGTCCGTCAACATGGGGATGAAGGAGACGAGAAGGGGCATTGCCGTCCATGCAGCTTCATTCTTCTGCAGGATAACTCCGTTGACCATGCCCGACACCAACAGGATGAGCAGCCACGTGATGCGCTGTTTTCCAAGCTCAAGAAAGCTCGTCTTGAGATAAGGCTTTTCCGACGGAGAGATGGCGGCCATTTTCTCGAAGTCCTCGGTCGTCTCATCCTGCAGGACGTCAACCGCGTCATCGATGGTAACGATACCGACGAGTCTGTTTTCCTGATCGACAACGGGAATAGACAAGAAGTCATAGCGTTGGATGAGTTTGGCTACTTTTTCGCGGTCATCATCGGTTGTTACATAGATGACATCTCGCTCCATGATCTCACCGATACGCTCTTCATCTTTTGAAAGCAGGAGAGTCCTGATGGATGTGACTCCTTCGAGTTTGCGTTGTCCATCCGTTACATAGAGCGTATAAATCGTCTCGCGATCTTCGCCGACGGTGCGCAGATGGGCGATTGCCTCCGCGACCGTCATATCCTTTTTTAGTCTCGTGTATTCAGCCGTCATGATACTTCCGGCGGAATCTTCCGGATATTGCAGATAGCGATTGATTAGCTGACGTTTCGCGGGAGTGACGAGGCGGAGTATGCGGTTAACCATATTGGCGGGCATCTCTTCGATAAAGTCGACGGCGTCATCGATGAATAATTCGTCGAGCATCGTCGTCGTTTCTTCATCCGTGAAGGCTTCGATTACTCGGAGCTGAGTTTCCGGTTCCAAGTGAGCAAAGACCTCCGCGCTCATCTCTTTCGGCAACATCCGAAAGACGAATGCCGTCTCATCGTCGGGAAGCGTTTCCATAAAGAGAGCGACATCGACTTCATGGTCGTGACGAAATTCATAGATGAGTCTCGCATAATCTTGATCCCTCAAAAGTCTCGTCAAATATTCGATATGCTGTTTTTCATTCATTTTTTCGACGATCATTTCCTTATTCCTCTCTTTCTTTTATTCTTTTAAATGTGAAAGGAAACAATCCTTCTTTCCCTCACATTACTTGATTTCAACAAAAAAGGAGCCTGACGCGGTTTGCCGGTCAGACTCCCTTATGAGCGAATGATTAACCGGTCTTTATTCAAGCATGGCGATGCACTCAATTTCAACTTTCGCGTTTTTCGGCAATTGCTTCACGGCGAAGCAAGCGCGCGCGGGGTATGGTCTGACGAAATACTGACCATATAGCTCGTTGACAACGCCGAAGTTGCCCATGTCATCGAGAAGAACAGTTGTCTTCAATACGCATTCAGGCCCGCAGCCTGCCTCTCGTAATATGGCGTCAAGATTCTTTAACGCCAGCTTTGTCTGTTCTACGACACCGTCGGGCATTTCGCCTGTCGATGCGTCGATTCCGAGTTGCCCTGAAACGAACAGGAAACCGTTCGCGGCGACAGCCTGTGAATACGGGCCTATCGCCGCCGGGGCTAAGTCAGATTCGATGGCTTCTTTTGACATACGATGAACTCCTTCAATTACTGTGTGCGAGCATGCTCTGCTCTACCGGGCGATAAACTCGCCGTCATCCCCGACGCACTATGCTTGTTTTCCTCAGTCAGGTCGGAGCCTCTGTTGCGCGTTCCGACCCCCGACCACCAGTTTACCACATTGACGCCGTGCTGTTTAGTTAATCTGGAAGAGCGCTTCGCGGACGATTTCACAGACTGCGGGGTGAGGGAATACCGTTCTCTTCATCTCGTCCATCGACATTTTCTGTTCGATCATGATACCGAAGGCGAGGATCATCTCCGAGGCGTATGGGGTGAGGAGATGACATCCGAGCATATGCTTTGTTTCTTTATCGAAAAGAACACGACATATGCCTGTTCCGCGTTCCGTTTCTGCTTGGTAGCGACCTGCCCAACCCATAGGAAGCTCGACCTCGATGAACGGGATATTTTTCTCTTGCAGTTCCTCTTTCGTGAAACCAACGGCTGCCACTTCCGGATCCGTGTAGATGACGGAGGGGATGGCGGCATACGACATCTTGTCATCGATTCCGAGCATGTGGTTGACGGCAACCTCACCTTCACGGCTTGCCACGTGTGCGAGCATGTGGCCGCCGATGACGTCGCCGATGGCGTAAACGCCGGGAACGCTCGTTTCGAGCTTGTCATTGACCAGAATGCGTCCGCGCTCCATCTCGAGCGAAAGGTTCTCAAGTCCGAAACCCGCGGTCGCTGGTCTGCGACCGCAGGCAAGGAGGATGTAATCACCTTCGACCGTTTGAGTCTCACCGTCCTTCACGAACTTGACGGTGTTGTCGGAAACTTCTGTTACTTGTGCTGACAGGTGGAACACCATGCCCTGCTTCTCATAGACATTCTGGAGGCGTTTTCCGATTTCAGGATCGACATTGCCGGCGATGTGGTCGAGCATCTCGACGACAACGACTTCTGATCCGACACTTTGGTAATAGCACGCCATTTCGAGACCGATAACACCGCCGCCGATTACGACGAGTTTCTCGGGTACTTCGGTAAGATCGAGAATCTCCATATTTGTAATCACCGTTTTGCCCATGGCGTCTGCCAACCCCGTAATCGGCGGGACAATGGGAACGGAGCCTGTCGCGATCAAGAGATGTTTACCTGCGTAGACGGTATCTTCCGCTTGAACGCGAAACAATTCTTCCTCGCGAGGCAAGATCGTCGCTTCCGCCATCACGACTTCAACGTTCGCTTCTTTCATTTGATTTCTAACGCCCGCGACGAGCTTGCGAACGACTTTTCTCTTGCGTTTGACAACGGTATCCTGGCTAAAAGACACATTCTCGGATGTGATGCCGAACGCCTTGCTGTCCACGGCGTGGCGATACAATTTTGCCGAGTTGAGCAGTGCCTTTGAAGGAATGCAGCCGACATTGAGGCAAACGCCTCCGAGCGAATCCTTTTCAAACAAAACGACCGACAAACCCGCGCGCCCTGCTCTCTCCGCCGCGACGTATCCACCAGGTCCTGCGCCTACTATCATGAGATCATACATGCATTAAAACCTCCTAGGTAAATGATTAGTTTCGTTCAGAGATCATTAGTTCTGATGTGTATCCATTGTATATGAGCGTCGAGGATGCGCCAAATCATTGTCAAAATCAATCAGAGGCTGTCTCAACGCCGCTCATTAAATGCGATAACAAGATAATCTCTTTTGTGTCATGCTATTTGTCCGAACGCTCGGAACGGGCGTGCAATTTTTCAGTTAATATCGAATTTCCGGACTTTACGTCGACACCCATGTGCAGTTTTTCAGTTAATATCGAATTTCCGGACTTTGCGCTCAGAATCGGTATGAAGTTTAAGCGTTTCACCTAGCTTCGCACGATTTTCGAAGGATTGTTCACAAAAAATAAAACCCGGCACCACGTTTAAGGGGCTCTCTCTTTTGAGAAAGCCCCTACGTTGTTGGGTGTGATGAAAGCGCTTTGCTGTGCCGGGTCAAACGGCTAGCGCTCCTCACGGTAGTAATTGAGTCCCGTACTTGCGGGCTGAGCGTGTTCTTTGATCTGCCTGATGCTCGTCAAGATGAGGACGAGGATCGTAGCGATGTAGGGGAACATCATATAGATAGCCATCGGCATACCGGGAATCGGAACGCGCATGTACATCACTGACAATCCGCCGAAAATGATCGATGAATAAATGGCGCGGAGCGGACTCCATGTGGAAAAGATGACGAGTGCGATCGCTAGCCATCCGTAGCCGCTGACACAGTTGGTGACCCAGATGCCTTTCTGATTGACCATAGACATGTACATACCTGCCAACCCGCAAAGTCCGCCGCCGATGGTGGTCGCGATGTACTTGTAGCGAGTGACGTTTATGCCGGCGCTGTCAGCCGTAGCCGGGCTCTCGCCCACAGCGCGAAGCGACAAACCCTTGCGCGTCTTATTTAAGAACCAGCCTAAGATAACCGCAACGATGATTGCAAAATAGACGAGCCAGTTATATCGGAAAAAGAGCGTTCCGATCACAGGGATTTCCGTCAAGCTTCCGAAATTAATGTTGCCGAAGACGTGTTTTGTTTCTGCCCCCACGGTGACGTATCCGCCGGCTTCATTGCTGAGGACTTCACCGAAGAACTGCCCGAAGCCAGTGCCGAAGATGGCGAGCGTCAGACCCGTGACGTTTTGATTGGCACGTAATGTGACGGTCAAGACGGAATAGATCAGTCCGCTGATACATCCCATAAGGAAAGCAAAGACGACTGCCGCGATGAGCGGAATAATGCCTCCGACTCCGAACCATCGCTCCGTAAGCCACGCGGCGGCAAGTCCCGTGACGGCACCCATATACATCTGTCCTTCGACACCGAGGTTGAGGTTACCCGACTTCTCCGTCAAGATTTCCCCGTTCGTCGCGAGAAGAAGAGGCGTGCCCGCCAAAACGGCGGCGTTGATCCAGTTGATGATGATCATCAGTGTTTTCATGCGGTGACCTCCTTTTGTTCGAGGTGAGGGACATTGCGTTTACTTCTGAAGACTAGTTTATATTCGATGAAGAACTCGCTCCCCAACATGAAGAACAGGATCAAACCCGTCAAGAGATCTGCCGCGGCCGCGGGGATACGCATCGTCGACTGAATGAAGAGCGAGCCTTTTTGGAGCATAGCGATAAAAATAGCAATCGGAATCATGACGAACGGATTAAGCTTCGCCAGCCATGCGACCGTAATCGCGGTAAATCCCACGCCACCCGCTGTTGTCTCCGTCAACGTATGGTTTGCGCCCGCCACTTGCAGGTAGCCGGCGAATCCGCAAAGTGCTCCCGAAATGAGGAGTGTGCGAATCTGAATCCAGCGCGTATTCATGCCGGCGTATCGTGCCGTATTCAGCGAGTCGCCGACGACGGAAATCTCGTATCCGTGCTTTGTCCTCGTCAAATAGAAGTAGGCGATGACAGCGATGATGAGTGCGAAGATCCACCCGATATGCACGCCGAACATTCGAGGAAGTTCAACCGATCCCTTTGTAAAGACCGCAAAGTCAATAATCTTCGGATAGGTGCTCATCGGATCTTGCCACGTGCGAAGCGATTGCAAATAGATTACGTACTGAATGGCGATGTAGTTGAGCATCAAGGTGAACAGTGTCTCGTTTGTCCCCCACTTAGTCTTGAAGAATGCGGGGAGAAATCCGAACAGTGCGCCGCCGATCATTGCGAGAACGATCATGATGAGATGAAGGGGAACCCCGGAGATGTAGTTTTTGTTGTTGATTGAATGAACAACAATGTAAGAGCATAGGGTGGCTCCCGCGAGAATCTGTCCCTCCGCTCCGATGTTCCAGAACTTCATCTTAAAGGCGAAACCGACAGCGACACTGGCGATCAGCAAGGGAACCGCGATCCGAATAGTTTCAGCTGAGGCAATCGCCGTGCCGAATGACCCGACGACCATGTCGCGGTAGGCAAAGAACGGGTTTTTGCCGATGGCTAACAGCATCAGCGCGCCGACGACCAACGCTAAAATGAAACCGACAACATAGACAATCACTCTCTGTTTCGTCGTGATAATGCCACGCTTCGTCATGCGCACTAACGGTTCTTTCACTTGAGGGAGTAAATCTTGTGCGGGCGGACAAGGCGTTTTGGGCTGCTCCTGCACGTTTACGTTATTGATCTTTTGATCTGTCATACGGCATCAGCTCCTTTCTCATTGTCGATCGACTGTCCGAGCATAAGGAGCCCGATATCTTGTTTTGAGGTGCAACGCGGGTCGACGATACCGGTTACGCGACCGCCGCTAAGGACGAGCAGCCTGTCGGAAATCTCCATTAATACATCGAGATCCTCACCGATAAAGATGACGGCGACACCTTTTTCCTTTTGTTCATTCAATAGATTGTAAATCGTGTAGGAAGAATTGATATCGAGTCCGCGAACTGGATAAGCGACCATCAAAAGCCGCGGGTGGGTGTCGATTTCTCTTCCGACGAGAACTTTCTGAACGTTACCTCCGGACAGTTTCCGAATAGGCGTGAAGACGTCCGGCGTGACAATCTGCAACTCATCTACGAGGCGCTCGGCTATCTCGCGTGATGTTCTGCGGTCGACGAGGAAGCCTTTCTTCTTTCGGTAGTGCTTCAGCATGATGTTGTCGACCATGTTGAGAGATGGGACAAGCCCCATGCCGAGACGATCTTCGGGAACAAAAGCGAGCGCGATGCCTTTTTTCACGATATCGTTCGGGTTAAGCCCAACGACGTTCTCATCGACTTCATGACCGTCGACCACATTCTTATAAAGGATGGAGCCGCCCGTAACGGGATAGAGCCCGGCGATCGCTTCGCAAAGCTCACGCTGGCCGCTTCCCGAAATACCCGCGATGCCAAGTATTTCTCCTCCGTTTACACCGAAAGTCACGTCATCAAGCGCCTTGCCACCGTCCTGATTGAGTACTGTCAATGATTGAACCTTAAGGATCGGTTCGACGTTTTGCGGAACAGGGCAATCGATCTCGAGCGAAACGGAGCGACCGACCATCATGTCGGTCAGCGACTGAATGGTCGCATCCTTCGTTAGAACGGTGTCGATGTATTCACCCTTGCGAAGGACGGTGACGCGGTCGGAGACGGCGAGCACCTCGTTTAACTTATGGGTGATAAGGATAATCGACTTATTGTCCTTTTTCATGGCGCGCATGATATCGAAAAGCTTGTCAGTCTCTTGAGGTGTCAGTACGGCAGTCGGTTCATCTAGAACGAGAATGTCGGCACCTCGATAGAGCGCTTTAATAATCTCAACCGTCTGTTTCTCCGAGACGGACATATCGTAGACCTTTTTATCAGGATCGATTTCAAATCCATACTGATCGGCAATTTCTCGGACGTGTCTTGTGAGAGCACGCCGATTGATCGTTCTTCCCCCGGGGAGTCCCAAAACAATGTTTTCCGCCGCCGAGAACACATCGACCAGTTTAAAATGTTGGTGGACCATGCCGATCTTGAGGTCGAATGCATCTTTTGGTTGGCGAATGGTAACAAGATTGCCGTTAACGTAAATTTCTCCGGCATCGGGGAAGTATATGCCCGAGAGTATGTTCATGAGTGTTGTCTTACCGCTGCCGTTTTCACCGAGCAGCGAGAGAATCTCACCGCGTCTCAGTTCAAAATGGACATCCGAAAGAGCTTGGACTGTACCGAAACTTTTGCAGATGTGATGCATCTCAACGACATTATCGACGGTTATCGGTTTCGTATCTAGCATGACATTCCTCCGACCGATCAGTGTTTCTTTAATGATTGTTTGAAATATGAAAAGGCTGACCGGAGTTCAAAAAATCGCCGAAACGCTTATTGAGTTTTATGTCCTCCCATCAATCGTGGGAACTCGAATTGCGTTTCGGCGATGACGTGTCGGAGAGCACACCGTTTGACGCGGTGTGCTCTTCACGTATGCTTCTAGACAGGTATTATCCTTCTAACACTTCCGGCGGCACGGTAATGCCTTCGAGGACGTAGCCCCATGAAGGAGCTGATTGCGGTTCGATAAAGGTTTCGCCTTCGGCAACAACGACCTTGCCGGTAATGTCGACGAGCGGACCCGTGAAGACGTCCCAGTCGCCTGAAACAATCTTGTCGCGGGCTTCTTTGATCTTGTCTGCCGTTCCGGGAGCGACAATGTCATCGTTCAGCGGTGAGATGTCGCAGACACCGTCCGCAATTCCACCATGCCAATCGGCGGGGATCTCTTCACCGGCGACAAACTTGTTAACGGCAAAGATGAGGTAGCGTGACCAGTCCCAAATGGCGGAGGTCAGTGAAGCCTTAGGAGCCGCACCGCGCATGTCGGAGTTGTACCCGACGTGGTAAACACCGGCCGCTTCAGCCGCTGTCGCGGGAGCCGTCGAGTCGCAGTGTTGTCCCAGAACATCGCAGCCTTCGTCAATGAGTGCTGCTGCCAGCTGGGCCTCAAGCGTCGGGTCATGCCATGAGCCCGTGTATTTCACGACCATGGTGACGTCGGGGTTAACGCTCTTGGCACCTAGATAGAACCCCGTGAATCCTGAAATGACTTCGGGGAAGTGGAACGCGCCGACGTAGCCGATCTTGTTCGTCTTCGTCTTCAGACCGGCGGCGATACCGGAAAGGTAACGGGCCTGATAGATGTTGCCGAAATAGTTGTGCACGTTTTTCTGACCTTCGTCCCAAGCTCCTTGGGCTCTGAAGCCTGTGGCGTGGCAGAACTCGATGTCGGGGTAATCCTTGGCGACTTTAATCACGTGAGGTTCAAAACCGAAGCTTGTCGCAAAGATGATGTGGCATCCCTGCTGGGCGAGTTCGCGAAGAGCGTTCTCACACGCTTGGTCTTCCGATGTATTGAACTTATTGATGATCTGGTCATCTTTCAGTCCAAGTTCTTTTGCCATCTTCTGTGTCCCGAGGTCATGGTTATACGTATAACCCATGTCATTCGGGTCCGTTACGTGGACAAAGCCGATCTTGATGTTAGCAAGAGTGATTTTGCCGGGGTCAACAGGACCTTCTGACTTTGACGGATCAACCGGCTCGGTCTTGTCCGGATCTTTTGGGCCACACGCTACGACTGTAAAGACAAACAGTGCGCAGAGCAGAATGACCAACAGTTTTTTGAAATGTTGCATAGTTTTTCCTCCAATTAGGCATTCTATACTATGGATGATACCATAAGTCGCGCGTTAATAACAAGTAAACCGTTGTTAAAGTGAAACGATCATTAGTCCCTGTTATGGTAAGCTGTACACAAATAATGGCGCTTTACGCCACGAAGGAGATTATCTGATGACCACTATCCCGAGAAAGAAAAAAGCGAATATTCCTCACCTTATTGGATATACATGCACTATCTGTCATCGTCATTACCCGTACGAAGAAGAGTTGTTGACGTGTCCCGATTGCGGAGATACGGCGATCCTCGATATTGATTACGATTACGACGTCATTTCACAGCATGTGAGCCGTGAAAGTCTCCGAAAGGATTACACGAACAGCATGTGGCGATACAAGGCTTTTCTACCGTTGGAAGAGAGAGACTACTCCGCGTCACTCCGTGTCGGTTGGACGCCTCTTTACCGTTCGCTGAGGCTCGGCGATGAGCTCGGTCTGAAAGCACTTTATGTCAAGGACGACGGTCTCAATCCGACAGCGTCACTGAAGGATCGCGCGAGCGCGGTCGCCGTCGCGAAGGCGCTTGAACTCGGTTATGACACGATCTCCTGCTCGTCGACGGGGAACGCGGCATCCTCATGTGCCGGCAATGCCGCCCGCGTGGGTCTTAAAACCGTCATTTTCGTACCGGAGCGCGCCCCGCAAGGCAAGCTGGCACAGATGCTCGTGTTTGGCGCTCAAGTCGTCTCCGTCATCGGCGATTATCGCGAGACGTTCAACTTGTCGAAAGCTGCGATCGATAAGTACGGATGGTACAACAGAAACGCCGGCATCAATCCCGTTATGGCTGAAGGTAAAAAAACCGTCTCATTTGAGATCGCCGAACAGCTTAATTTCGCACCGACGGATTGGGTTGCCGTTTCCGTCGGCGACGGATGCACGATCGGAGGCGTCTATCTAGGATTCCGTGATTTGTTTGCGCTCGGCATGATTGACCGCATTCCGAAGATTCTCGGCGTTCAGTCGACAGGTTGCAGCCCCTTTGTCGATGCCGCGCGCGACGGCGTACCGCTCAAGCCGACTCCCGAAAATACTCTTGCCGACTCTATCTCCGTCGGTGTTCCAAGAAATCCTGTTAAGGCTCTTCGTGCCGTCTCCGCCTCGAACGGCGCTTGGATTGCCGTTCCCGACGAAGATATTCTGGACGCGATGCGCGTCATGGGAACGGTCGAAGGCGTATTTGGTGAGCCGGCCGGCGTGACGTCCTTTGCCGGCGTCAAGCGCGCGCTTGAGCAGGGAATCATCAAACCCGGCGAATCGGTGACGTGTCTCGTGACGGGAAGCGGACTGAAAGATGTCGTCAACGCGCTTCGTGCGGCAGGTGAGCCGATCCGCTGTCATCCCGACCTCGAAGAGCTCGATCGCACAGATTTGATTGCTAGACTGAACAAAGCGTAAAGCAACCTCAAAACGGTAAAATAATATAAAATAATTAATATACAAGAGGGATTTTCTCACCGGTAGCGTGAGGAGTCCCTCTCATTTCTCATCGTGCTCGGACGGAAACGGGGGTGTATATGGCGCATTATGAAAAGCTCGGTGTCTTTTACTTAGGCACTGAGGGCGGAGAAATCGGAACCGAAGAACGGAACAACTACATGTTGTTGAACTCGCGCGACCTTGTTACACATGCGATGTGCGTTGGAATGACCGGTAGCGGCAAGACAGGGTTAGGCATCTGTCTTCTCGAAGAAGCCGCGATGGACGGGATTCCCGCGATCGTCGTCGATCCTAAGGGCGATATGGGCAATTTGCTGCTCACGTTCCCTGATCTGCTCGCGTCCGATTTTGAGCCTTGGCTTCATCCTGATGAAGCGGAGGCGGAAGGATTGAGTCTAGCTGAACTCGCCGATAAAAAGGCGGCGATCTGGCGTAAAGGTCTCGCCGATTCCGATCAGGACGGCGAGCGCATCCGTGCGATGAAACAAAACGCGGATTTCGCACTCTACACGCCTGGCGGGCAGTTCGGACGTCCGCTTTCATTGGAAGGCCTGTTCCAACAACCGTCATCCGCCGTCGTCGGCGATACCGAATTGTTTCAGGAAATCGTCTCTACGACGGCGACGAGCTTATTGCACCTTGTCGGTATTGCCGCAGACCCCGTCTCGAGTCGAGAACACGTTCTCCTCTCACTTCTCATCCGTAAGGCATGGCTTGAAGGTCACGGTTTCTCACTCGCTTCTCTTATTCACTGGATTAGCAAGCCGCCCATTGCGACTGTCGGTGTCATGGACATCGAAACTTATATCCCGGAGAAAGACCGGTTCGCCTTGGCGTTGCGTTTCAACAACTTGCTCGCCTCTCCCGCGTTCGCTGCTTTCATGGAGGGCGAGCCGCTCGACATACAATCGCTCCTTTACACTCCTCAGGGGAAACCGAGAATTTCGATTCTTACGCTGTCACACCTTGCCGACGCGGAGAGGATGTTCTTCGTGGCGTTGCTCCTCAATCGCATCGTCACATGGATGCGTTCACAGCAGGGGACGCAGTCGCTCCGCGCGCTTTTCTATATGGACGAAGTGTTCGGGTATTTTCCGCCTGTCGCCGAGCCTCCGTCGAAGAGACCTCTTCTGACATTGTTGAAAACAGCGCGTGCCTATGGGCTCGGCATTGTTTTATCGACGCAGAATCCTGGCGATATCGATTACAAAGGGTTGTCAAACGTCGGCACGTGGTTTGTCGGGAGACTGACGACGGAACGTGATCGGACGAGACTCCTTGAGGGCATTGCCGACGAGGCGATTGAGGGCGCGTCGAAATCGGAACTCGGAAATCTCATTGCCGGGTTGAAACAGCGCCAATTCGTGATGCGCCCTGCCAAGGGCGGGTCCCCCGTGTTGTTCCGGACGCGATTCTGTATGTCGTATCTGGCGGGACCCTTGACGAGAGATCAGATCAGGCGACTCGTCAAAGAGCAGAGGAGTGCAGGCACTTACGACGGAGATACCGTGTCGTCGCCCGGCGTCATGCACGGTTATGATTCTTACGGCGGTGCCGCAACTTCGCAGGTTACCCCTTCAGTCGTTCGCCCTCGCATTCCTTCACCCGGAGGCGTGTCAGCGACTGAAACGATGGCTGGAGTGATGCCGATGTCTCAAGAATCTGACAGCGGATCGGGTCTTGGTATGCTTACGGGACTCGAGGAAGGCGTCGTGAAGGTTGCGCCTCAAGTGTCCTCCGGCATTGCGATGAGCTACATACCGGGTTCGCCCGGTCAGTTCTACAAGCCTGTTCTCGCGGGATTCCTTACCGTCTATTACCACGACGACAAAAAAGGCATTTCGCATACTGAGCAAGTATCGCGCTTCACTCCTCTAGGCGGATCGGTCGTCCCGGTCGATTGGCGGGACGCGCTCGAGCTTGACGTCGAACTCGACGACCTCGTGTCTGATCCGCCCGTCGGCGTTCTTTACGCCGCACTTCCACCTGAAGCCAAGAACAAGACGAGCTTTACTGCGTGGCAGCGTGCGCTCGTCGATACCGTATGGCGCGGTTCGGAGTTGACGTTGCGCAGACACAAGAAGCTCGGTCTTCTCGCGCAACCCGATGAAAGTGAGCGCGATTTCGTCGCTCGTGTACAATTGGCGGCGCGCGAACTTCGCGACAAAGAACTCGACGATATAGAGGACAAGTACGAGAAGAAACGCCTTGCGATTGAAGAGAGGCTTGCCAAGGCCGGAGAGCGCGTAGAACGCGTCAAGGATCAGGCAAGAGACGCAAAACGCCAGACTGCCATTTCCTTCGGTTCCGCCGTTCTCGGTTCGCTTCTCGGAAGGTCGCTCATCAATCAGTCGACGATTTATCGTTCGACGACGGCGGCGAAAAGCGCCTCACGCGCACAAAAGGCGGAGAGTCAGGTCGGACGAGCGGAAGAGTCGTACGGACGTATCGAACAACAGCTCGTCTTGCTTGAAGATGAAATGAAAAAAGAGCTCGAAGCGGCGAGTGAGCGTTACGAGACTGCCGTCAGCGACATTGATACGACGACCGTTCGTCCCTTGAAGCGCGATGTCGTTGTCAATGCTTTTCTCGTTGTGTGGTTGCCGGAATAACAGTCGTATGCAACTTCGCGAGAATTCCGCTCAGTGTCCTTTGACACGGAGTTGTTGCTCCGTTGCGTGAGATAATCAGCCAAATACCACGTTGCTTTTAGATATTATGAGGTAAAGCATGGCCACCATACTTATCGCGGACGATCATGCCGATATCACGAGGATTCTTGTCGATTACGCCAAGAACGAGGGGTATCACGTTCTGGTCGCGCATGACGGCGAAGAAGCCTTGCGTCTATTTGAAAAACATCAGGTCGATCAAGTGTTGCTCGACGTCATGATGCCGAAGAAAGACGGCTTTGAGGTCTGCCGGACAATACGCCGCACATCTACGGTTCCTATCATCATGATTACCGCGCGCGGCGATGATTTTGAGCGGATCATGGGGCTCGATTACGGAGCCGACGATTACATTGTCAAACCCTTTTCTCCGAGTGAGGTGATGGCGCGCGTTCGAGCTGTTCAGCGACGTGTGAACAAGGTGCAAGAAGAGGCTGACAAACGGTTGACGATCGAAAATCTCGAGATTATTCCCCTCGAGAATATGGCCATCATCGACGGCAATCGTATTGTGCTGACGAGAACCGAGGTCGATCTTCTCCACCTGCTCGCATCGAATCCCGAGCGCGTCTTCACGCGTGACCAACTCCTTGATCTTCTCTGGGGATTCGATTACGTCGGCGACGCGCGGACGGTCGACTCGCACATCAAGCGGCTACGCGCCAAACTGGTTTATCCGCACCCCACGTGGGATATCAACACGGTGCGCGGGCGCGGCTACCAGTTCGTCGTGTCCAAGGAGTCGCCATGAGCTTTAACGTCATTCGCAGCCCACTTTCGCACGACGCGACCGATATGGAGGAATTGCTATGAGCCGTTCCATCACTCGAAGACTGATCGCATATTTCGTCGTAGTTCTTCTCATCTTTGCGTTGCTGACGGCGGGTATATACATTTTGATTTTTCGAAGAGCAGTAATGTCGGAAGCGAGAGAAAATCTCTTTGATCGCGGCGATCGGATTGCGCACTTATTGGTGAATTGGTCGTTCGACGATTCCGATATCGATTTCTGTTCCGATGAGACGGATCCCGCGACTGCCGGAGAGTCAAGCCTGGAACCTTCAAGAGGAAGATGGGGAGAAGGAGCTGGAAAAGGCAATGCGTCCGCCTCACAAGGTCAGGGTCAAGGTCAAGGTCAGGGTAAGCAGGAAAGGCGCGGCGTTCGTGAATACCGTTTCAGAACGGATCGCTTCCTGACCTGGCTGAGTCAAATTGAAGCGGGGGAACTATGGCTGATCGACAAGGAAACGGAAACCGTCTTGACGGCTACCGATAAGAGCGTTTCCACATCGGAACTTCCGGAGAGTATTGACACTCTGCTCGCGAGGGTGCTTGCCGGCGAATCGGTCTACTCGGAAGATTTCGGCACGTTGTTCGGGACACCGTCCATGACCGTGGGGCTTCCGATCCGCGATGAGCAAGGCGAGATCGACTCGGCATTGTTCCTACATACGTCCGTTGAGGAAGCGACGAGCGGATTAACGGCTGCGTGGCAGGGGCTACTCCTTTCGCTTGTGATTGCACTCATCATCGTTGTACTTCTAGCGATCTTGCTGTCGCGTCATTTCATTGACCCTCTAAAGAGGCTGCAACGGACAACCGCCAAACTTGCGGATGGAGATTATCGCGCTAGGACGAATCTCGACATGCAAGACGAGATCGGTCAGCTAGGCGACGAAATCGATATGCTTGCGGAACGACTAGAAGAGGCTGAAAGTGAGCGCCATTTCACCGATGCGTCGAGGCGCAAATTTTTGTCGGAGATTTCACACGAACTCCGTACGCCGGTTACGGTTATTCGCGGGTCACTCGAAGCGTTGCGTGACGGAATCGTCAAGGAAGACGATGTAAGGGAATACTATGCGACCATGAGTGACTCGGCAGCCTCTCTCGATAGGCTTATCAGCGATCTACTGGAATTGACGAGACTGGATAATCCCGAGTTTACGCTCGATATGGAGAAAGTCAATCTGCAAGACGTTGTCGAAGATGCCGTCCGCCAGATCCGTCAAATCGCTTCACAAAAAGGAGTCAAGATCGAGTTCAATGTCTCCGACGAACACGATGAATTTTACGGTGATTACGGTCGTCTTAGGCAGATGCTCGTCAACATACTCAACAATGCCGTTAAGTTTACACCGTCGGGATCGCGCGTTTTTGTCGATTACCGCCTCAAAGGCGCCGCCTACGCCTCTCAACGCGCCGATGCCGTGATCAGTATTCGCGACGAGGGTATCGGCATGAGTGAAGAAACGATTCATCATCTCTTCGATCGTTTCTATACGACAGGCAAGGCGGGTACCGACAGTACCGGTCTCGGGCTGTCCATCGCAAAGGGTATCGCGGATCGTCACACCGTCGAGATTGATGTCGTGTCGCGTGAAGGCGAAGGATCGACTTTCACCCTTACCTTTCCACCGGATGATCGACATCGAGTAACGTAGGGGAGTACTCGATATGGCACATCTCAGCACTACTCTTTCTCTTGCGACAGCCTGCGATGATCGAAGAGTCAGATTTTTCGCTAATTGGCAAAAAAACACACAAAAAACACATAACTGCCTCTGAACAAACAAACGGCCTGTGTTTAATGTGATTAGGGAATGATGAACTAAGTCATACTTATTCCCTAACAGGAGGTAATTTCTAATGAAAACGAAACGAATGAAATCTATTCTGCTGATCGGTTTGGCGATGCTCGTGGTTGCCGGTGTGATTTGGGGCAGTTTCAATGCGGTGAGCGCTTCAGCTGCAGCGCAGATAAGAGAGTCGGTCGAACAGCAGGCGCGCATGGCGAAAGGTTCAAGTGATGTCGCGGAACCTGAAGCACCGGAGGATGAGACCGTCGCACAGCCAAACGGAATAGGCGTTCAAAAGAGAAACCGCTTCGCCAACGGCGAGGGAGCGGGAAAAGGTAATGCGGATGCAAGCGGGATGAGAATTCGCGCACGTGACGGAAGCGAGGGAGAGAACTGCGATGGTACCTGCCCATTCTACGAAACGAGAGAAGAGCGCCGCGAACAGAATCGAGTTGAGACCGAAGGTCGCGCTCGCAATAGAAGCGGCGGAGAGAACTGTGATGGTACCTGCCCATACTACGAAACAAGGGAAGAGCGTCGCGCAGAGAACCGCGCGAATCGCACTTGTGACGGACAGGGCGGAGAGAACGGCGACGAGACTTGCCCGAATTACGAAACGAGAGAACAGCGCCGCGCAGA